>NZ_JBWEYV010000003.1:0-228336 GCF_056329745.1 Epilithonimonas sp.
TTCCAAATTTAAAAACTATATTTTTAAATGTTCTTGTTTTTGGGGAAGATTACAACTACTCTTTATTTATAAGTTTTGCTAAAGTTTACACATACCAAATGCCACCAATGCCATTTGGTATTTAAAAAATTGTATACAATTTCTTATTATTAAAACTTCATTTTTTGAATTCTCACAGCATTTAAGATTGCTAATAATGCTACACCAACATCTGCAAAAACAGCTTCCCACATTGTAGCTAGTCCACCTGCTCCCAAAACCAAAACGATTGCTTTCACAACAAAAGCAAGAATAATATTCTGCCAGACAATTTGTTTTGTCTTCTTTCCAATATTAATTGCCATTGGGATTTTAGACGGTCTGTCATCCTGAATTACCACATCGGCTGTTTCTATAGTAGCATCACTTCCCAAACCTCCCATAGCAATACCTACATCACTTAAAGCAACCACAGGCGCATCATTGACACCATCTCCAACAAATGCTACACTTTCATTCTTAGATTTTATTTCTTTGACTTTATTTACTTTATCCTCCGGAAGTAAGTCTCCGAAAGCATTATCAATTCCCAATTGTTGCGCTACATATTTTACTACTGTACCTTTATCTCCACTCAACATTGTGGCTTTTACATTTAGATTGTGCAGTTTTTCTACTGTCAGTTTTGCATCTTCTTTGATACTGTCAGCAATGGTAATATAACCCGCAAATTTCCCCTGATAAGCTATTGCAATAACTGTATAAATAATATCAGCAGGATTAATATCGTAATTAACATTAAATTTATCCATTAACTTAAAATTCCCTACCAACAGTTCATCACCTTTTACGTTTGCTTTCAGACCGTGTCCTGCTATTTCTTCAACGTTCTGAAAGTTTAGGGACTGATTTATTTCTCCAACATATTGATGAATAGCTGTCGCTACAGGATGTGTACTATTACTTTCCAATGTATTGACCATTTGAAGTAGTTCAGTTTTGTCAAAAGCAGGATTGATATTCACTTCTTGGACTTCAAACACGCCTTCCGTCATTGTTCCGGTTTTATCCATCACAACGTTTTGGATTTCTGCAATCTTATCCAAGAAATTACTTCCTTTAAATAAAATTCCATTGCGGGAAGCTGCTCCGATTCCCCCAAAATAGCCTAATGGAATTGAAATTACCAACGCACAAGGACAAGAAATCACTAAGAAAATCAATGCTCTGTACAACCAATCCCTAAATATGTAATTATCTACAAAAAAATAAGGTACTACACATATAAGAATAGCTAATACAACAACTATTGGCGTATAAATTCTTGCAAATTTTCTGATGAAAAGTTCTGTTGGTGCTTTTTGTGAAGTCGCGTTCTGAACCAATTCAAGAATCTTACTTAACTTGCTGTCTTCATATGCTGTAGTAATTTTAATCTGGGCTACAGTTTGTAGATTAATCATCCCTGCCAGAACAACTTCGCCCTTATTTTTAGTATCGGGTTTACTTTCGCCTGTTAAAGCAGCGGTGTTGAATGATGCAGAATCACTTATCAATTCTCCGTCTAAAGCCAGTTTTTCGCCTGATTTCAATTGAATAATATCTCCGATTTTTGCTTCTTTTGCTTTAATTGTCTTGGGAGTATTATTTTCTAAAATGGTAACCTCATCCGGTCTTTGGTCCAGCAAAGCTTTGATATTACTTTTTGCTCTAGTAACTGCCAAAGTTTGAAAAACTTCTCCTACTGCATAGAACAGCATTACTGCAACTCCTTCCGGATATTCTCCTATTATAAATGCTCCGATGGTTGCAATACTCATCAGGAAAAATTCTGAAAACACATCACCTTTCATAATACTTTCGTATGCTTCTTTCAATACTGGTAAGCCTACAGGTGCATAAGCTGCGGCATACCAGACAATTCTTACCCATCCAGTAAACCATTGTTGTGGTAAGAAATTATCCATTCCTATCCCCGCTAACAAAATAGTTAAGGAAATAATGGCTGGCAAAAACATTTCAAATGTAGTTTTATCCGTACTTCCGTGGTCGTGACCATCATCGTCGCTATGACCGTGACTATGTCCATCTTCTGAGCTGTGCTTTTCTTCTTTTAAAAGCTTGTTTGCATTTTTATCTATTTTTTCTTCTTGAGGGGAACAACATAGTTGTTTTCCGTTAGAATCATATTGATGTTTATGTTCCATAATATTTAATGATTATTGGTTACTATTTACATTTCGTAATAATTTGTGTTTTCTTTCTTTGTTGGCACGTTTACTTCGCCAATCATTTGAAGAATATTGATTTCTATAGTTTGAGCCAAAGATATCATTGGGGTATCAACTGGTGTATTTTCAAATGGGTCTTGCATTATGATTGCGGTCTTTTCTATGGCAATGAAGATGATTGGAACTATTATCGTTGTTGCAATCTCAACCGTTAATTGAGAATCTTCTAACCCAAAAGGAAGTAGAAATGCAAACACGTAAATCAATGTATGAAGCAAAAGACTGTATGCTCTAGGAAATACTGTATTCTTCAATCTTTCACATTTCCCCATACTATCGCATAGTCTCATAACAACCTCATTCATTTGAATTTCTTTAAAATCAGAAATATGTCCTTCTTGTGCAATTTTCCTGATTTGATTCGAGTGTTCATCAAGTAAAGCATTAGGAATATTCGCAGCCACAATTTGATGTGACTGCAAGTATTCTTTTACTCTATTTGAAAAAGTCTGTTTTCTTAAAGCTTCACCTAAAGCATAAACCCAAATAATCTGTCTTTCAGCGAATATCTTCGTCTCTCTATCATTATTGGTGGCAAATTGTTTAACCAATCTTATCAAAGACCTTGAGTCATTCACAATAGCCCCCCAAACCGTTCGTGCTTCCCACCATCTCTCATACGATTGTGCAGTTCTAAAAGCTAGAAGCAGGGAAACTGCCGTACCCAGAAGTGCTGGAATACTTAATGGAATCGAAATATTCTTAAACACTGCAATATCATCCAAAAAGCCCATTACAAAGGCAAACAATACAATAAGTAAAATTTGAAATTTGATTTGACGAACAAAGTATCCAATTGAAATTCTTTTGTTGAGTAGCATAACTTTATGTGTTTTGAAATTTGATTTTATCTGTTATTTTTAAGAAAAGCAGTTCTGGTCTTTACAATTTTCAATGCCACATATAGCATCATAGTTACAAAACCACCAACTATAAAAATGAAATTATAATGACCGTGATTCTGAATAGTTTCTCCGATTAAATCAAAAACTGTAAAGATTAAAAACAGTGCAAAGAGTCCGTTTTTCTCTTTCAGTAATACTTTTTGAACACTGAAAGTCAACTCGTTATTTTTAAACAATGATAAATTAGGAATAAATACAGGAACTTTTTCTGCCCAAGAACTGTAATAATTTCCAAATTTTCTTTCCAAAAATTGCTCTTCAGCAAAGATGATTCGCTCGTAGTAAATCCAATAAAAAAGAATAAAGGAAATAATGAACCAAACATTTTCAGTAAACATTGCCAAGCCAAGCCACATAAAAAAGTTTCCTAAATAAAGTGGATTTCTAACAATACTATAAATACCCGTAGTGTTAAGTTTATCTGCAACCTGACCTTCTTTTGTATTTCTTCCGGAAGTGTTCTTAGGTGTAAAACCTACGGTATAAATTCTTATTCCCAAACCAATGATGCTTACAAACAGACAAAACAGTTCATAGTAAATTGAACAATCAAAACTTTCTTTTTTTAAACTAGTTTGGACTAAAACCGCTAAACCAACAACCAAAACTATAAGTGGTAAGAAACTTCTGTATCTGAAAAGCCAATTTCCTTGTTTTTCAAGTTCTTCTTTTAAAGCCATTTTTAATATTTTAGAAATTAGTTAATGTTCGTGTTCTCCAGCATTAGATAATTTAGCATTCACAAAAAATGCTCCTTTTATTACTATATCAATATTTGCAGGAATTGCATTTACTGTAGTAATTGCAGTATAACCCATATCAGAAGAGCCTTTAACAACTTCAGTTTTTTCAAAATTTATCGTTTTTGATTCTTTTTCTGATATCTTCTTTTCATTTGCGTGTTCGCCTTCCGCTTCATTATGTTCTTCAATCTTTTTGTTGGTTTTTACGAAAACATAATATTTTCCGTCAGCTTCAACGATGGCTTCATCTGGAACTGCTGGTGTTGTGCTTTTATCAAGACTTACAATCCCTGTGATGTTCATTCCATCAATCAACCCAGCTTTGTTACCAGTTACAGCACAATGAACTGAAATTGTTTTACTGTCATTTTCGAATGATGAGCCAATGCTATATATTTTCGCATCATATTCGGTTTCCGGATTGTTGGTCAATTTGAAATGAACAATTTGACCAACTCGCATCTTCGGTAAATCTTTTTCAAAAACCTGTAAGTCCAAATGAATCGAGCCGTTGTCTATAACCTCAGCAACAGGTGCGGAAATATCTACATAACTTCCAATTTGTGCATTGATATTACTTATTGTACCACTTATCGGAGAAGTAATACTCAATCCTGCTCTTAAATTACCATTATTGATTTTTCCAGGATTGATGCCCATCATTTGAAGTTGTCTTAACAATGATGCTCTTTGAGTACGCAATGTTTTGAGTTCAGCGTCGGAACTTTGAAGATTTTTCTTTGCTCCTGCATCATTATCAAACAATTCTTTTTGTCTTCTATATTCCTGTTCGGCAAAAATAATTCTGTTGTTTACAGTAAGATATTGTTCCTGCAACTGGATGTATTCTGGATTAGAGATGGTAGCAATGACCTGTCCTTTCTTGATGTAATCTCCAATCTGTACATTTAGTGTTTTGATGACACCTCCATAAAGCGATGTTACAGTTGCTTTATTATTGTTGGGAACACGCAACGCTCCATTAGCTTTGATAGTAGAGGTCAATTCTTTCATTTCTACTTTGCCTAATGTAATACCTACCGCTTTTATCTGCTCCTCAGTTAGAGAGGCGATTGTTTGAGGTGCTTCTTCGTGAGTGCTTTCTTGAGATACTTTTTCGGCATTCTCTGTGGCAGCTTCTTCTTTTTTCTCACAACTAGCAAGTAAGACAGAAATTAGTGCGATATATATGATTTTTCCTTTTATCATCATTTTATTTATTGATTAATGAATTAATAGTAATTACAGCTTGATTGACCTGTTGGATGGACTCAAGGTATTTTAATTGAATATTGGTTGCTGTCTGTAAAGCAAAAAGATATTCCACGTAAGAGATTTCTCCTGTCTTGTAACCAAGCTGTCCTGCTTTCACAATTTTTTCGGCATTTGGCAAAGCTTGCTTTACATAATAATCATATTGTAAAACATTCTGCTGGTACTGACTCAGCATATTCTCCAACTGTACTGACAACTGCTTCTGTTGAAACTTTGCATTAGTCTCTGCCGCTTGCTTTTCATATTCCAGAGACTGAACTCTTGCTTTTGTTGCTCCGAAAGTCAGAGGAATAGCGACACCTAAGCCTACGCTACTGAATCGATTTCCAGCATTATAAAATTTTTCCTGACCGTTGGCAGTGTGAAAACCAATTAACGATTGATTCGTATATCCAATATTAAATTCCGGCATACCTTGAGACTTTTGTACTGCTTTATTTTTTTCTGCAATTTCCATTTGCTGATAAAAAGCTCTCACGGTTGGATGATTAGCAATAGCTGTACTATCCAAAATATACTCTGCTTTTAACGGCTCATAATTTCTATTAGCTGAAATCTGAAATTCATCTTTAGTATTCAATAAAATTTTTAGATTTTGATAAGCATTGCTGAGATAAACCTTGTTTTGGTTGAGTAGAAGATTGATTTCACCCCTTTGTGTTTCAGCCGTGTTGATTTCAATTTTCTTGATATCTCCTGCTTTGAATCTAACAGTTGCAATCCTTATAAAATCCTGATACAAACTATCCAGATAAGAAAGTTGTGATTGGTTATATTGTAAATATTCAATCTGATAATAATAGGTTCTTACCTGTTTAGCGAGTTCGTTCGCAGAAACAGCTTTATCAATCTGCTTTGCTTTGATTTCTTCTGCAATAAGTTCTTTTCTTGCTTTAAATAAAGTCGGAAACGGAATATTTTGCGAAATGGAAAATGACTGGTCGAACTTTGGGCTATTGTACTGACCAAGTAACGCATCAAAATTCATTTTAGGCAGTTCGTTCGCTGTTGGCTTCAATGCTTCACTAACTTTGATGTCCAAATCTTTTGATTTTATCTGGTCATTATTTTCCAAAGCTATCTGTGTCGCCTGCTCTATAGACAATGCTCTGCTTTGCGCTGTAAGAGTCTGACCAAACATCAGCATTCCAAAAATTATAACAGTCGTCAAAGGTTTTACCTTCAATTTTCTTCTGTTAATTTTTGTATTAAAAATAATGTATAACATCGGCAAAACGAATAATGTAAGGAAAGTCGCTGTAACCAATCCTCCGATGACTACAGTTGCCAAAGGTTTTTGTACTTCAGCACCTGCTCCTGTAGAGATAGCCATTGGTAAAAATCCTAAAGAGGCTACTGCAGCAGTCATCAATACCGGACGAAGCCTTGTCTTAGTTCCTTCCATCACTCTTTTTAAAACATCAATTTCTCCATCTTTTTCCAATTGGTTGAAAGTTCCAATCAGTACTATACCGTTGAGAACAGCAACACCAAACAATGCGATGAATCCAATTCCTGCGCTGATACTGAATGGCATATCTCTTATGACTAATGCGAATACACCTCCTATTGCACTCATCGGAATTGCCGTAAATATTAATCCTGCTTGTTTGAAAGAACTGAATGTAAAATACAATAGCATAAAAATGAGTAAGAGAGAAACCGGAACAGCAATCATCAACCTTTTACTTGCAGCCTGTAGATTTTCAAACTGACCTCCGTAAGTGAAATAGTATCCTGAAGGCAGTTTTATCTGCTTATCCAGCTTTTGCTGAATATCATTCACAACACTTTCTACATCACGACCTTTCACATTGAAACCAATTACAATTCTTCTTTTTCCTTCTTCACGGCTGATTTGAGCCGGCCCCAATTTATAGCTAATATTTGCAACTTGAGAAAGAGGAATCTGCGCTCCGGAATTGGTGGAAATCATTAGAGTATTGACATCATCCATATTGGTTCTGTGAAGACTGTCTAATCTTACCACTAAATCAAATCTCCTTTCATTTTCAAAAACCTGCCCAGCTGATTTTCCTGCAAAAGCTGTACTCAGAGCATTATTAACATCTTCGATATTCAATCCATAGTTTGCCATTCTGGTTCTGTCATATTCCACATTGATTTGGGGAAGACCACTTACCCTTTCAATTTGTGGAGACGTTGCTCCATCTACCGTCTGAATAACCTTTGAAACTTTATCTGCGTAAATTGCTAAAGAATCTAGATTTTCTCCAAAAATCTTAACCGCTACATCTTGTCTGATTCCAGTCATCAATTCATTGAAACGCATCTGGATTGGTTGATTTTTTTCAAAGAAAACACCGGGAATTACTTCTAATTTTTCACTGATTTCATCTGCTAATTCTTCATAAGATTTCTTGGTTTTCCATTCGTCCTGAGGTTTAAGTACTACAATCAAATCCGTAGCTTCTGGAGGCATAGGGTCAGTTGGAACTTCTGCTGAACCTGTTTTTCCAACAACCATTTTAACTTCATCAAATTCTTTAATAATTCTGGATGCCTGCATAGATGTTTCTATGCTCTGACTAAGAGAACTTCCTTGTGGCAAAATGCAGTGAAAGGCATAATCTCCTTCCTGTAATTGTGGGATGAACTCGCCACCCATATTTTTGAAAATCAATAAGCTGACAACAAACAATGATAGAGTTGCTCCAACTATCCAATATTTGAATCTAATCGCTTTTTCCAACATCGGTTGGTAAATGTTCTGCAACTTATTCATCATCTTGTCTGAGAACGTTTCTTTATGAGATACTTTTTTTGAAAGGAACAAAGCACTCATCATAGGGATATATGTTAAAGACAAAATCAATGCTCCAAGAATAGCAAAACCAACTGTTTTTGCCATTGGAGTAAACATCTTTCCTTCTACGCCTGCAAGTGTTAAAATTGGGATGTAAACAATTAGGATGATAATCTCTCCAAAAGCAGCACTGCTTCTAATTTTAGACGCTGAAAGAAAAACCTCTTCATCCATTTCAGATTGAGTCAGCATCTTGGTGCTTTTCCTTAAACCTAAGTGATGAAGCGTGGCTTCGACAATAATTACAGCACCGTCCACAATCAATCCAAAATCGATTGCTCCCAAACTCATCAGATTGGCACTAACGCCAAAAACATTCATCATCCCCAGAGCGAACAAAAGAGAAAGGGGAATGGCTGATGCCACAATGAGACCTGCTCTAAGATTACCTAAGAAAATAACTAGTACAAAAATGACGATTAGCGCTCCTTCAATTAAATTTTTCTCAACTGTACTGATAGCTCTACCTACCAAATCGGTTCTGTCCAGAAAAGGTTCTATTACTATATCGTTTGGAAGAGACTTTTGAATTGTAGGAATTTTATCCTTGATGTTATTCACTACTTCATTACTATTAGCACCTTTCAGCATCATCACAATACCTCCAACTGCATCTACCTTTCCGTTATAGGTCATTGCTCCGTATCTTACCGCTTTACCAAATTGAACATCTGCTACATCTTTGATAAAAATAGGAACACTTCCGGTATTGTTTTTTACAGGAATATTTTTAACATCTTCTAAGGATGTTACAATACCAATTCCACGAATGAAATAGGCATTAGGCTTCTTATCTATATACGCACCACCTGTGTTCTGATTATTTTTTTCTAAAGCAGTGAAAATATCCGTAATACTAATATCCATCGCTTTAAGACGATTCGGGTCTATTGCAACTTCATATTGCTTTAATTCTCCACCAAAACTATTGACCTCAGCCACACCCGGAGTTCCATTAAGCTGCCTCCTAACAATCCAATCCTGCATTGTTCTTAGTTCCTTGGATGTATATTTATTTTCACTTCCTTTCTTTGGATGTAGGATATATTGGTAAACTTCTCCTAACCCCGTACTTACAGGAGCCATTTCCGGAGTACCGACTCCTTTTGGAATCTCTTCTACAGCCTGTTTTAATTGCTCGCTAATCAACTGGCGGGCAAAGTAAATATCAACATCTTCCTTAAACACAACTGTTATCACAGAAAGTCCAAATCTCGAAATACTTCTAGTTTCTTCAATATCTGGAACGTTTGCAATACTTTGTTCTATTGGAAATGTTACTAATTGTTCGACTTCCTGTCCCGCAAGAGTTGGACATACTGTAATTATTTGTACCTGATTATTTGTAATATCGGGAACAGCATCTATTGGTAATTTGGTTGCACTCCAAATACCCCATATAATCAACAACAAGGTCATAATACCAATGACAATCTTGTTCTTGATGCTAAATTTTATGATTTTATCTAACACAGAATTTTGATTTAATTTTTATTGAAACTGCCAACACAATAAGTTTGGAAATTCCCAAACATAAGGTTACAGCAAATGTAGAGCTGTAAACAATGCAATGATATTGCAATGTTTTACAACATATTTTGAAAGTTAACTTTCAAAAAAAAAATAAAAATTAAATCTTAGGCGGTTGCCATATCTGGTCATACACCAAATAAGCAAAATCATTCTTGTGGAAAAGAATTTTCTTGGAATAATACAATTTTATCTGCTCAGGAAAACTTAATATTGGCTCTATCTTAAATGAACCTACTGTCATCTGGCAGCAATTACAAATGCAAAGTGGAGAACATATATCTCCTTTGTCTTTGGAGTGAGAATCCTCTGAATAGCTGGATATTTTTGTGAATTCTCCAGCGGATGACTGTGCCTTGACATCATTGCACGGTAATACAGTTAGTACCGCAAAATAGATTGTAAGGAATAGTCTCAAGAAATTCATATGGCAAATTTAGAAATAAAATTTAATCCAAAAGTCTTTTTATCAGAATTTAGATTTTTCAGAAGAATATCTATTAATAACAAGCAATTATTATTACAGACAAGAATGATAGTATGGGAAATAAAAGAAAGGTAAAATTATATTAGAATTATTATCTTTAATATCAAAGATCTACAATAAATCAAAAAGAGAAAAAGCCCTAACCTTAAGAAGATTTCGAACACTTAACAATTGTAGACTACAAGCCTACTGTGGTAATTTCAGACTGTTTTTTTCAAACAGACTAAGCATTTTACGTTTAAAATGTCGAACACTAAAAGTCAAATCATAAAGGTTTGACAAAGAGATATTTATGGCTACAAAAAAGAGACAACTAAAAAATAGTTGTCTCCTTAAGTGACCCCGGAGGGATTCGAACCCCCAACCGTTGGAGCCGAAATCCAATATTCTATCCAGTTGAACTACGGAGCCAGTTTTGTAAATGATAATTGATGAATCACTCATCGATTATCATTTATAATTTAGAAAGTAACCTTTACACCAGCAACAAACTGCGCACCCAATACTTTGTAGCCCAGATAATTTTGGTACTTGCTGTTGAGAAGATTATTTCCGAGTGCGAAAATACTGAAATTTTTGTGAATTTTGTACTCTGCAGAAAGATTTATGTCAGCAAATCCACCAACTTTTTCGTTGATGTTTTCTGTTGCCACGTAACTTGGTGGTAATGAAGCCCCATTATCAAAACTAAATGAATTGGTGGTTCTATCTGTTACAAAATAGGCCTTGAACCCTAAGTTCAGTTTTTTCTCCAGCATGGAATATTTGGCACCCAGATTAAACCTGAAAAGTGGTTTGTAATAGACTTCGTCCAGATTATCCAATTTATATTTCATAAAATGTAAACCCGCATCCACTACCAAATTTTCCATTGGGAAAGCCTGCAAATCTCCCTTCACCTCCATCAGCGTTCCGTTGTCATAAACGGAGTTGAAAGTATTGGAATAATCATAAGCATTACGATTACTGTTAATATTAAAATCAAACAGGTTATTGGCCATAAAAAACTGCGCATTGTTCACTTTGCTAAATCCTGCATTAAAATCATATTTAAATGCCTGATCCACATCCCCCTTCATCCCAAAATAGAAGTGGTATTTGGTTTCAGTTGGTACAAGATGCAAATCTGAAACAATATAGGGATTCTCATCCAGCAGATTGCCATAGGTATTCAGTTTCAAACCGCCGTCAATCCCTGCATAGAACTTGAATTCATCCGCCGCTGCAACCAAAACTTCTGCTCTTGGGAACCAATAAAATTTGTTGTTTTTGTAATTGCCGCTCACATCAGAATTTTTAGAATTAAGGAAACTAAAATCCGAACCAACCAATAAGTAGGAATCACCTTTATAGAAAGTTACTTTCGGCGACAGCGTAAAGTTAAACTGATTATTTGTATTCTTGTTTAGTATGTCAAATTTAGAATTCACCGTTTCCAGATTGATTCCCAAATCGCCGTTGGCAGTGATGTCATCATAAACTGAAAAATCGTGTTTTGAGAGGTTAACATCAACATTCGCATAGTTTTCACTCGCTCCAAAATGATCGCTCAAAAAGTAAGATTTCACACGGGCGTTGTTCAGAATATCATTGGAGTAATGATCATAAAACGCATTCACGCTAAATTTGTTGACTTTCTGCTGCAAATCGACATCATTATTTGCTGGTGTCAAAGCATAGATCCCGTAATAGTTATAATTGTTGAAGGCATAATTGGCATCAATATTAAACTTTCCGGTTTCTGTATAGATGTTGGAAAATACACCAATCTTGGCTTCGTTTTGTTTGGAATCCCAATCGTAATCTTTCTTCAATCCACTTGTAGAAAGATAATGCGCATCAGCGCCAATCTCTACATTATCCTGAATTTTCCCAGAAATATTAGCATCCGCCAAAAACTTTCCGTAATTCCCATAACCCAATCTGAAATAATTAGACTGGTAATCATTACTGAATTTCGGAGAAATATCTTCGCCTTGGATTTGAGTGGTTTTGAAGTCAGAAACCGGCGGAACATTCACAATCTCATATTTCAGATTCAGAGAATCTTCTTTTTTCTTGTTATCCGGCGGATAGTTTTTTTCCTGAACAACAGACGTTTTTTTCTTCTCTATTTTCTTAACTTCGGGTTCGCGTTTTTTGGCCAGGATCAATTGCTCTTCTTTGATCTGCGCTCCCACTTCCGAAATCCCTACCGTTCCCAAAAATGCCAAAACGGCGATATATTTTAGTTTGTTCATTTAGTAATATTAAAAGATTTAAAAATTAAAAGATTTAGAAATAACCATAATCTTTATTTTAAATTATTTATAAAATTCATAGCTTGTTTTTGCAATATCAGCAATGATTTTTTCGTTGGTTTTTTCATCTTCATAAGAATCACTTATAAAAACACTTATAACAAGGTGCTGACCATTTGGCAAAGTAATAACACCAATATCATTGGTTGCAGCAGTTTTTCCTTTATCATCGGTATAAGAAGTTCCTGTTTTATGGGCAACGATTGTATTTTGCGGCAACTCTCCTCTCAAGCGATTTGGTCCTGTTGTGGTATTTTCTAAGATCTTAATAAGATATTCTTTACTTTTTTTGCTTAAAATTAGTTCAGAATATAATTTTCTCAAAACAGAATTGGCCGCATTTGCAGAAGAATAATTCTGATATTGAATATCAAGAATTCGATGCATCGTTTGTTCATCAGCAACAATCTGAAAATCTTTTATGCCAATTCTATTCATATAATTTTGAACTATTTTTGTTCCTCCAATCAATTCAAGAATTATATCGCAGGCATTGTTATCGCTTTGCGAAACAGAATATCCCACCAGTTCTGATAGAGGCACTTCTACATTCCCATTAGGATATTTTTCACGAAGCGGGCTCCAAGTATTCTGTCGTAAATTCTTCTTCGTTAGTATTATTTTCTGATTCAACTTCAACTTTCCCTTATCCACCAAATCCAAAGTTGCCATTGCAATATGCAATTTAAAAACACTTTGCATGGGAAGATGTTTGTTTCCATTGATGCTCAAGCTATCGGCTTTTTCCAAATGCCAAACCGAAACACCAATTGTTGCTTTTTTGTCTTTGATAATATGTTCCAAAGTTGATTTCAAATCTTGCTGCGACAGCACAAGAGATGAAATTGAAATTAGGATTAATGAAATTATTCCCTTCATTATTAATTACTTTTTTATCTGCGCTTTCACTTCCTTCGCTTCTGCGACAATCTCTGGGAAATCGCCGTAGTTATTGATGATTTCGTCAACTGTGTAACTGGCCTGGTAATTATCTTTCAGCGCCAGATAATTTTTTGCCATGATTACCAGTGCTTTTGCGCCCCAATATTCTTCCGAAGCATAATTGTTAGCTAATTTGAAAATCGTTTCGTTGGATGATTTAAAAGCTTTCCCTTTGTTTTGATAAAAGGCTTTTGCATACAGCGCTTCTGCCGCCACTTCTGTATTAGAAGATTTTTCTAACGGTAAATAAGCAGTTTGAGCATCTTTATCTTTGCCCTGTTGCATCAGGCTTCTAGCTTTGATGACTTTTGCCTGCTCCAGCGTTGCCGCAGAATTTTTTGTGTTGGCAATTACAGCATTCGCATATTTTTCTGCTTCGGAAAAGTTCTTTTCGTCCGCATAGATTTTCATCAGTTCGACGGATACAAAATTTTTAACCGTTACATTGGTAGAATTGGCATTTTGCTCCAGGTATTTCTTAGCTTCCGCCACTTTGTCCTGAGACAAGTAAATCTGAGCCAGCCTTACCTGCGCTTCCTGCTGATAATCATTTTGGAAATCGGCTACATTTTGTAACGGCAACAGTGCTTTGTCAATTTTTTTTAATTGGTAATAACTCTCGCCCAACTCATACTGCGCTTTGAAAAGGTTATCGCCGCTTGGGCTCTGATCCAGATATTTTTCGTAATAAGAAACCGCTTTTGTATAATCTTTTTTCGAGAAACTATCTTGTGCCAGATTCAGGTTGATTTCGCTGATTTCATTCCCTGAAACATTGACACTTAGGCTTTTCGCAAATTGCTCATAGCCTGCAACATCGCCATTTTTCACAAAAGCCGGTTTGGCAGCCGCCACAATTTTATCTGCAAAAGCTGTATTTTTATACTGATTCGCCAATTGCCTGAATTCCGAAATCGCTTTATCATTTTGGGTTTGATCGATGTAATTCTGTGCCCTGTAAATCTGAGAATTGGCTACCAAATCTTTGTCAGGACTTGATTTAATAATTTTATCAAAGTAAGAATTGGATTGGTCAAATTCATCATTCTGAGCATAAGCGGTTGCTATTTCATAACTCGCATCATCCACATATTCCGAATTTGGATATTTTGAAATCAAGGTTTTGAGTTCAGAAATCTTGGCAACGGTATCACCTTTAAAGCCTAAAGCCAGAGCTTTTTGATACAAAGTATAATCGCTGGCATTTTCGGTTTTATTATAGATTTCCAGCGCTTCATTCAGCTGATTGTTGGCGTAATAAGTATCAGCCAAACGCAGCTCTGCATCAGCTTTGTATTCTTGTTTTGGGAACCTAAGATATTCCTTAAAATATTCCTGAGCAGACGTAAAATCCTTAGACTTGAAATAGGCGTAACCCAAATCATAATCCAACTGTTCACGTTCCGGGAAACCATCGGCTGTTTCGTTTTCAAGTTTGGTATAAGCTTCTATTGCCGATTTGTAATCACCTTTTTGATAATAAGTCTGTCCCAGCCAATATTGTGCTTTCTTGTAAAAATCTTTATTGAGATTGGATTGAAGGCTGCGTTTAAAATAAGTTTCAGCAGCATCAAAATTGCCTTTATTAAATTCCTCAGAACCTAATAAATAAGAAACCTCCTGCTCTATTTTCTTCGTCTCATTGGTTTTCTGGTCAAGTTTGCCCAATGCATCCAAAGTCGCTTTATAATCCCCGGAATACAAATAAGATTTCACCAAAAGTGATTTCATCTCATTAATTTTCGCACTTTTCGGATACTTGTCAATATACCTTTGAATGACTTTTGATGAATTCTCAAACGGATTTCCCAATTCATAACTCAATTTGGCATATTGCTCCAGAGCCAGTTGCTGCACTTTTGTATCATAATTCATTTGAGACGCATTACGATAGGCCGACAGTGCTTCTTGTTTTTGATTATTTTGCAAATAAGCATTTCCCAACTGATAATAAGCATTTTGTGCCAACGGAGATTGACTGTTAATCAATTGGTTGTAATAGCCTACTGCTTCGGCATTTTTCCCCACTTGAGAAGCAACAAATCCCATCTCATAAAGGTCAGATTCTGATGGTGTCTGTTCTTTATCAAGGAACAATTTCAGATGCGGATACGCAGATTGATAATCACCTTTCATAAAGTAGCTCTCTCCTACTATTTTGTGGATTTCGGTATCGTAGGCTGTTGTTTTCCCGGAATTCAAAATATCATTGCCTTCCGAGATGGCCTGATCATAATTTTTCTGATTGTAGTACATCTGCACATAATACGGCTTTACGAGATGTGCATAGTCTTCATTATTCTTGATTTGGTCAAAGTAAATAAAAGCATTTTCATTTTGCTTGTCAGCATAATAAAGATGTCCCAACATATAAGCAATAGCGGGTTTGCTGGCTTCATCCGCGTTTTTGTAGGATTCTTCCAACGCTTCAATAGCTCCAGCCGAATCGCCAGTCATAAACTTGGCATAACCCAGCTTCATAATATGCTGCGTATTTTCTTCTTTGCTCAGCTGGTATTGGTTCACATTCTGCAAAGTTTCCAAAGCCTTCTGAAAATCCTTTTTA
Source organism: Epilithonimonas sp. (assembly GCF_056329745.1). Lineage (NCBI taxonomy): Bacteria > Pseudomonadati > Bacteroidota > Flavobacteriia > Flavobacteriales > Weeksellaceae > Epilithonimonas > Epilithonimonas sp. The sequence goes on from NZ_JBWEYV010000003.1 coordinate 15,846, forward strand.
GCTAAATAATAATCAGCCAAAGGACCGTTGGCCTGAGCAAAATAAGCCGACTTCGGATATTCTTTCATAAACGCCTTCAAGCCTTCTTCGGCATATTGTTGCTGCAAAATCACGCCAATCACATTGCTGAAAAACAAAGCGGCTTCTTTGCGAGAATTGCTAAGGCTTTGGTTATAAAAATATTGCTGGGAATATTCGTATTGGGAAGCGTTGTAAACTTTGGTATTGTAAAGATTCTCTGCCAGATCCAACTGATAGTCTTCTTTTTGAGTAAAATATTGAGATTGTTGCGCCTCGGCAATCCCGTAAAAAGATATTAGCGAGGCTAGTATTACTTTTTTTGAATTCATATAGATTTTCAAAATTATTTGTCGAAGCAAGGGCTGCAACAAAGTTTGTTCCTTTTTCAACGAAAATAGGGAAAACTTATTATTTGGAGGCGACTAAAGCAGGAAAAATTATGAAACTTTATGATAAAAAAACTTTATGAGATTTTGATTAGTTTAATACGTTAAACAAACACACTATTTTAATAAAAACAGTAAAATCCTTAGCTTTGATAAAAATTACAGATGAAAAGCATTTTCCTGTTCGCGTTGTTAGGTACACAAATCTATTTTTCACAAAATCTTAAGAACCAACTTGACCAATCGGTAAAAGAAATGCTCTCCACACCTAATGCGCTCGCCGCCAATCTGTCCTTCTACGTAACCGATGAAAAAGGATCTGTAATCTATGATTACAACGGTAGCAAAGGCCTTTCCACAGCCAGCACACAGAAAATTTTCACATCAGCTGCCGCTCTGGAAACTTTAGGACATAATTATCAGTTTACCACCACAGCTTCATATTCCGGAGCCATCAGTAATGGAACATTAAACGGAGATTTATATATCACCTCCAATGGCGACCCTACTTTAGGAAGTTGGCGCTATGATGGCTACAAGCCGGAAAATTTTAAAGACAAATTATTGGAAGCCATTAAAAAACAAGGTATCAAAAAAATAAATGGCAACCTAGTTGTAGATGATTCTTACTTCGATTTTCAAAGTACGCCCGGCGGCTGGCCCTGGAATGATTTGGGCAACTATTATGGTGCGGGAACTTTTGGTGTCAATTGGCGCGAAAATCAATTTGATATTAATATCAATGGAGACCAGATCAAAACTTTTTCTTACGATTTGGATCACGTTAATTGGGTTAATGAGCTGAAGACCGGCGGCAGTTCTGACCAAAGTTTAATATTTACGGCTCCTCATTCTCATAGTGCTCTAATTAACGGAACATTACCTTCAAGTAAAACTTTATTAGTGTCGGGTGCAACTCCCAATCCACCAATACAATTAGCATTAGAAATTAAAAAATTACTTGAAGACAATAAAATTATAATGTCTGAAAAAATAACCACTTATTACAACGAAAAATTAGCAGGAAAATCTATCGATAATGCACCAACTAATCACATCATATTAGAATATAAATCACCTACGCTGGACAAAATCGTCTATTGGTTTTTAAGAAAAAGCATCAACTTATATGGGGAAACGCTGATAAAAACCATGGCCAAAGAAAAACGCAATAATCCCAATTTTGAAACCGGGGTGAGGTACTTGAGAGATTTTTGGCAATCTAAAGGAATCAATCCCAAGATGATTAATTTCGCGGATGGCAGTGGACTTTCTCCACAGAATTATGTCTCGGCAAAAGCTCAGGTTCAGGCATTGCTCTATGCTAAAAAACAAAATTGGTTCGATGTATTTTACGATGGTTTCCCTACTCAAAATGGCATCAAAATGAAAAGCGGAACCATCAAAGACAGCAAATCTTTTGCGGGCTACCACAAAGCTAATAATGGGAAAACCTATGTGTTCTCCATCATACTTAACAATTATCAGGGTGGCAGCATCAGCAATGCACTTTTCAAAATTCTGGATCATTTAAAATAACTATGGATCGCATTTCGTCATTTCCGCCTATCATCTCCAAATCTTCAAAAATCCTTATTTTAGGATCAGTTCCTGGTGCTAAATCACTGGAAATGCAACAGTATTATGCACATCCGCAAAACCAGTTTTGGAAGTTGATGTTTGAACTTTTGGACCGTGAGTTTTCAACAGATTATCCAATAAGATTAAAGTTACTTAAAGAGAACCATGTTGCATTGTGGGACGTGATAGAAAGCTGTGAAAGAAAAGGCAGCAAGGACACCGAAATTAAAGCCGAGATAGATAATGACATCCACGCCCTAATCAAAAACCACCCGAACATTAAAATAATCTTTTGTAATGGTCAAAAATCTTATAAAAACCTAAAGAAAATAATAGGAAAAACAAGTGATATTCCCATTATTGTTTTGCCCTCTACCAGCCCATTGCATACGATAAAGTTTGAGGAAAAACTGGAAAAATGGAAAATTATTATGAGTTGTTTGTAAATTAACCATTCCAGATTTCCCAAGCTCTTTCTGCTTGCTGCTCCAGCATATAGAAGCCATTAAGCGTAGTGGCACCTTGCGACGCACAAGCTTTCAGAAAAGCCGTTTCAGTCGGGTTATATATCAGGTCTATTACGTAATGCTTATCGGTAATTGCACCAAAAGGAAATGGGACAGAATCATTCACATTCGGGAATGTGCCGACCGGCGTTGTCTGGATAATTAGCAACGAATCTTTTACCAGATCCTCCGTAAGATTGTCAAAATTGATTTCCGAATTTCGCGAAACTATTTGATAATCGATATCATACTTATTCAAAACATATTTTACGGCTTTGGCCGCTCCTCCATCACCCAAGATGAGTGCTTTTTTATGTTCCGGTTTACGGTGAATGAGCAAGGACTTTTCAAACCCAAATGAATCTGTATTGTAACCTGTTTTTTTGCCGTTTCTTAAGCTAACACAATTCACGGCACCTATTATCTCAGCTTCTTCGCTAAGTTCGTCAAGAAAAGGAATTATGGCCTGCTTATAAGGGATTGTGACATTCATTCCAACAAGATTTGGGTTTGAAATAATCGGTTTTACAGCTTCTATTTCATTAATATCAAAAAAATTGTAACTGTAATCTTTGAGGAATAATTTTTTAAATTTCTCCTCAAAATATTTTTTAGAAAATGAATACGAAATATTCTTTCCAAGCAATCCAAACTCGTGTTTCTCCATTGTCCAAATTTATAAAATATCCGAAAATATAATGGCTTTTGATAACAATTATTTATTCTAAAAAGCCCTTCGCTGGCGTGATTTTCGCTACCAAATCAGAAAATTAAACATAATGAGTAATTTAATTCTTAATAATGGAACCGAAATCCCTGACATCGGTTTTGGAACCTGGCAAACTACGGAAAATGTTCAGAAAACGATAAAATTAGCACTTGACAGTGGCTACAGACATATAGATACTGCCGATATCTATGGCAATGAAGCCGAAATTGGCGAAGCTATCGCTGCCTCGGGAATACCCAGAACAGAGCTGTATATTACTACCAAAATATGGAACAGCAACCGAAGTACCGAAGGTGTTAAAGCTTCTGTAGCACAGTCTCTTAAAAAATTGCAGACAACTTACCTCGATTTGCTCCTGATCCATTGGCCAGCCAACGACAAACAGTTTCCTAACTGGAAAGAAATCAATGCGGAAACATGGGAGGCGATGGAGGAACTGTATAAATCCGGCGTTGTAAAAAGTATTGGTGTCAGCAATTTTATGTTGCCTCACATCAAAGCTTTGTTGGAAAATGCAGAAATTATCCCGGCGATTAATCAAATTGAGTTCCATCCCGGCTATACGCAGCAAAAAGTTGTTGATTATTTCAAAGAAAAAGGCATTGCTATAGAAGCATGGAGCCCAATTGGATCCGGCCGGCTTCTCAAAGACCCCGAACTAAAAGCCATTGCCGATACATACAATGTTTCTCCGGCGATCCTTTGCATTCAGTTTTGCCTGCAATGTGGCGTGGCTGTTTTGCCAAAATCAGAAAATGCAGATAACATCAATAACAATCTCCATTTCGAGAGGTTTAAAATATCCGAAAGTGATATGGATCAACTTAAAACCCTTAAAGAAACAGGCTTTTCTGGCTTAGACCCGGAAACTGTCGACTTCTAAAATCTGCTCCGGGAGAATTGGCGAAAACTAGATCAATTGTTTGGCTTTTTCCAAATCTTCCGGAGTATCTATACCTACGCCTACAAAATCGGTTTCTATCATTTTGATCCGTTTCCCATATTCCAGATAGCGAAGCTGTTCCAGTTTTTCCGAAGTCTCCAGCGGCAGCATTGGAAGTTTTGAAAATTCCAGCAATGCTTCTTTCCGGAAGGCGTAAACGCCAATATGTTTGTAATATTTGACATCAAAAGACAACTCCCTCTGAAAAGGGATTACAGAGCGGCTAAAATACAAAGCAAACCCGTCCCGATCGGTAATAACTTTTACGTTATTAGGATTTTGGATTTCCTCGGATTCTTTTAATTGGATCTTTAAAGATGCCAAAGAAATCTCCTTTTTATCATCATCAGAAAAAACATCGATGAGTTGTTTCAAAGGATTTTTTTTAAGGAAAGGTTCATCACCTTGCACGTTGATCACTATGTCACAATCAATACTTTGAACCGCTTCGGCAATACGGTCACTTCCGGTTTCGTGTTCGCCCGTCATCACGGCCTTGCCACCGGAATTCACAATTTCATCAAAAATCAATTTGGAATCTGTTGCTACAAAGACATCATCAAACAGACCTGTTTCCACCACATTTTGGTAAGTTGTTGCAATAACCGTTTTTTCTCCCAAAACTTCCATCAATTTCCCGGGAAAACGCGTCGAATTGTAACGGGCAGGTATCACTGCAATAACTTTGTTCATAGGTTAATAAATGCTTTTATTAGCATTCGGTATTTAATTATTGATATTGTTTGATAATCTGTTCCAGCCTGTCATCCGGCTCAAAATTGATGACTTCAATTAACTTTACTTTCTTAAAATCTTTATGAAACGTATTAATCACCACATTTTTATTCTCAGGAACTATGGCACTCGGCACTTTTAAACTCAAAGTTTCGCAACCGTCAAACCAAGTGTTACCAATATTTTGGCAAATTTCGTAATTTCTAAAATCCCGCCAAGTCTTGGGTAATTGTGAAGTTTCCACAACCAGAATATCAGTATCAGAAGGGACTTCGATAATCATAATTCTGAAATCCTTATTATAACCCAACCCTTTTCTGTGGGCAAAAGTTTCCAGATAAGCCAAAGAAACGCTTTCGGCTGTGTAGATTACTTTTTTACCTTCAGCATTCCATCGTCCTTCGAGCCCGCTGGCAAACAAAGAATCGGCGTATCTTTTATGAACTATTCTGTAAACAAGCATTATACAGGATAGCCTTGCGCCAGTTTTTCTACTTCTTCATAAATCAAATCTACTCCGCCGGACGTTGAAATAAAATCAATCGGTTTTTCTTGGGAACTCCAAAAAGGACGCTCCATCCAAAGATTAAACTCGTCCAAAGAACCAAAAATCTCTTTACCAAACTGATAAAGATTGATGAGTTTTAAAAGATGTTCGCTATAGATAGGATCCAACTCTTTTTCCTGGTCTCTGTAATTGCTGATAGTCCTGGGTGATAGATTAATCATAGAAGCCAAAGTTTTCTCTGGAATTTTTATGGCATTAGCCAAGGAATAAAAAACCTCGGTCTTGATACCTTGCTGTGCTTTTTTCAGAAGTTTATAATCATCCTTGATAGCAAATTTATGGAACACAGAAAACTCGGTTCCATAAATTGCCACTGGCTCTTCTACGAGATGTTTTTTGGAATTGTTTTTTTTGTCTGAGGTTGCCATTCTATTTTCCTTTTCACAAATATAGAATTTTTTCCAAATCAAAAACGAATTTTTTCCAATTATTTTAAATTTTCTAAAGCTTTTTCTAATTTTGGAAGGCAGTCTTTGATATCATCTAATGAACAACCTCCTACAGAAGCCCTGAACCAAGGAACGGATTTATCATTTCCAAAAGCTGAAAAAGGTACCAAGGCCATTCCTGCATTATTTATCAGATAAAAAACCAAGTCAGTAGAATTTTCGATTACTTTCCCCTCACGAGTAGTTTTCCCAAGATAATCCAGCTTGATAGTGAGATAAAGCGCTCCCATTGGCGAGATACTTTCTACAGCGAAACCTTTGGTTTTCAAATCCTGAATGCCTGCGTGAAGCTCTTTCAAACTTGTATTGAGCTTTTGTTTATAATCTGCAAGGAATGTATCGACAGCAGAATCGTCAGCCAAAAACTCAGCAACCGCTTCCTGCTCAGGTTTCGGTGCCCAAGCTCCAACGTGCGTCAACAAAGCTTTCATCTTATCAATCACAAGACTTGGTCCAAATCCCCAACCTACCCTTACACCGGTAGCCGCAAAACATTTGGAAGTTCCATCTATATAAATGGTGTAATCTTTCATTTCCGGGAAAAGGCTTACCGGGTTGTAATGCTCCGATCCGAAAGTCAACATCGCATAGATCTGGTCATACATAAGATAAAGCGGTTTTTCATCTGCGCCTCTTTTTTTATTTTCTTCCAAAACCAATTCGCAAATTGCGGACAATTGTTCTTTTGTAAACATGGTTCCGGTAGGATTTAAGGGAGAACAAAGGCAAAGCAAAACAGCACCGTCAACATAAGGCCGCAAATCATCGGCTGTAGGCAAAAAATTATTGCTTTCCTTGGTCTGAACTTCAACGGCATTAGCGGAAGTTAAATAAGAATAATGATTGTTATTCCAAGAAGGAATTGGGTAAATTACTTTATCACCTTCGTCCACAATAGTTTTAAAAACGGCATAAATCAAAGGCCTGGAACCTGCGGTAATCAGAATATCGTTAGCCGAATAATCCAGATTCCAACGTTTTTTAAGATCCTTGCTTACAGAAGTCCTCAGGGACAACATTCCGTTAGCCGGCGGATAATTGGTCAGGTTATTTTGATAAGCCTTCTCAATTCCCTGTTTCAATTCAGAAGGGATTGGATAGATGTTAGAATTAAGGTCGCCAATGGTAAGATTGGTAATTTGGGCTCCTTTGGCTTTCAAATCATTCACTTCATTACCTATTTTTACAATTTCTGACCCAACAAGATTGGAGGCTAGTTTTGATACTTTCACTGGATTATTTTTTATTAGATTTCCCGGAACAAGTCCGAATTTTACTTTTTATGATTTACAAATGTCTTAAATGTAACCAACTAATTCAAATTATTACAAAAAAAAGTTCCCAAAATTAAATTGCTTTAATAATTGAGAACTTTTCATGAAAAATATTTGTATTTATATTTTTTTTGAATAAAAATTTTCAATTAAAGATTAAGATCTTTTTTCACGAGATTAATCTTCTCCTGAAGCTTAGGAAGTTTGGCAACAAACTCCTCTTGAGAATGGATGCTGTCTTTTACAGAAACATAGAATTTAATTTTTGGTTCTGTCCCAGATGGGCGCACACAAACTTTGGTTCCGTCTTGGGTGTAGAAAATCAACACGTTAGACTTGGGAATATCATCCATCACAGATTTCTCTCCCGTAGCCACATCCAGCATGGTTTGTTCTTTAAAATCCTTCAGTTCAGCAACAGGAGATCCGGCAATTTCTTTCGGTGGGTTATTTCGGAAATCGCTCATCATCTGATTGATCTCCTCGGCACCAGTTCTGCCTTTTCTCACCACATTAATTAAACCTTCATAATAGAATCCTACTTCTTTATAAATATCAATCATGTATTGGTAAACCGTTGTACCATTGGCTTTGCACCAAGCGGCAATCTCACAGGCCGTTAAAATGGAACCACAAGAATCCTTGTCACGCACAAAATCGCCGGTCATAAAACCGAAACTTTCTTCACCACCACAAATGAATTTTTCCTGACCTTCAAAATCACGGATCATTTTCCCAATCCATTTGAAGCCGGTTAACCCAACTTTGCAATCCACACCAAACTTAGCCGCTAAATCAAAGAAAATATCGGATGTTACAATGGTAGAACCAATAAACTCTTTTCCGGTAATTTTCCCTGCTTTTTTCCATCTATCCAAGATATAATAAGTAAGAATCGTATTGGTTTGGTTTCCGTTAAGAAGCTGCATTTTCCCCTCCAAGTTTCGTACGGCAATGCCCAGCCTGTCTCCATCAGGATCCGTTCCTATTACAATATCCGCATTGGTAATCTCTGCCAAATCTGTTGCCATAGAAAGTGCTGCTGGTTCTTCAGGGTTTGGTGAAGCTACCGTCGGGAAATTTCCACTTGGTATCATTTGCTCGTGAACGAGGTCTACCTTTTTAAAACCTGCTTTTGCCAACGCTTTAGGAACTGTGGTGTAAGTGGTGCCGTGGATGGATGTGAAAACGATGTTTAGGTTATCTCTTCCCACATTTTGATAAAGAGAATTTTCCATACACGCATCGATATAAACATCGTCCTGCTCCTCGCCAACCCACTCTATCAAATTATCATTACCATTGAATTTGATGTCCTCAAATTTGGTAGCATAGACTTCTTTGATAATATTCTCGTCATTAGGTGGCACAATCTGCGCACCGTCATTCCAATAAACTTTGTAGCCATTATATTCCGGTGGATTATGGGAAGCTGTCAAAACAATTCCGGCATTGCATTTTTTATTTCTAACCGTGAAAGACAATTCCGGTGTTGGGCGATGTTCTTTAAAAAGAAGAACTTTGATGCCATTAGCTGTTAAAACATCTGCTACAATTTTCCCAAATTCTTTGGAGTTGTGACGAACATCGTAAGCAATAGCCACTTTAATCTCCTCACCTGCAAATTGCTGATGAAGATAATTCGCTAAACCCTGAGTAGCCTGCCCAAGCGTATATTTATTCAACCTATTGGTTCCAACGCCCATCACACCGCGCATCCCGCCAGTTCCAAATTCCAGTTCTCTGTAGAAAGAATCTTCTAGATCCGGTGAATTGGAATCAATCAGCGTTTGTACTGCGTTTTTGGTTTCCTCATCAAAGGCTTCTCCAAGCCAAAGTTTTGCTTTATCTAATGTTGATAATTCTGACATTATTTTTATATAGTTTTAATTTCTAATTCAATTTTTTATTCTCCAAAGTTGCTTTTTGTTCTACCTTCAATTTTTTGGATGGATTTCCATAGTAGATTAATTTAGAAGTATTACCGATTTTTCCTTTGATTTCTTCATCCACATTCAGTTCTGCATAATTCCCATTTTGAGAATCGATCTCCAAATCTTTGATGTACCAATAAGGCGAAATAATACTTGCTGTATCTTTAATATTTAATCTAGCTAAAGTCGTTTTTCCCAATAAGTTAGCACGGCTTTTATTGGACATATCAATCTCGGATTTTTCCGAAATGACTGACCCGATAAATTTAGCATTATCTTTTAAATGAAGCGTAAAATTATCCACCTTCATCTGGCTGGAAATGTTAAGCTCCACAGAATCTGATATTTTGATTTCGCTAAAAGGGTTTTTACCATACACTGTAATGTTATAAAAATCAACCTTGTCCGTAGGGCGGTTTTCTGTAATATCCAGCTGATTGTTTTTCACTTCAACATTCAGGTTATCAAAGATGTTAGGATAGGTCTCGATATTAACAAAGTTGTGCGGACTTTGTACGTAAAACACTCGGAATTTCCCATTAAGGTTAAGTTTTGAGAACTCAGATAACTCTATATCTTTGGATTGTATGTCCCCCTTTGGTGTAACTTTCCCACAACTGATTATCAATAAAGAGAAGAAGAACAGATATATAAAAGAATTAATTTTTCGTTTCAATGTTATACTTTTTAGCCTAAGCAATTTACAATTATTTTCAGATAATGGGATAATGACTTTAATCAAAAAGTAAGTCCGCCATATCTTACAAAACTCCCTAACAACAACATCAAAACACCGATGATTGTTACCGATAAAATATGAAAAGCCATTAATGGTAAAGTTTTAGCCGTTAGTTTGGGAATCACGAAGAAATTGGCGCTGATTGCAAACAATACAGTTATCAATAGCAAAACCAATTTCAAAGAAATAACAGTCTCTATAGGATTGGAAAAATGGAACCAATTTGAGAATCCAATCCCAAATTGGTAAGACATCCAAACACCGCTAATCACCATTAGAAGTAATGCTGGCAACCCTATCTTTTCATATTTTCTTTCGAAATCAAGAAGAATATCAGGATCTTTCTTTTTCAGGACATCAGGCAAAATTGCTATTGATAAAATCAAATGTCCGCCGACCCAAACCGAGGCACCTAATAGATGTAAAATCAACAACAAATGATGGCTCATAATCTAAATTATTTCTTCTATATGATAGTTCTTATGCTCACGATTGCTTCGGATAATCAACTCACCTAAAAATCCTGCCACAAATAGCAAAGTTCCAAGGATCATCATTGTTAGAGCGATAAAAAACCAAGGATTATTGGCAATAAGATTACCATAAATTTTGAAAAAATAAACATCAATAAGCTTTGAAACCCCCAGCCAGATTGCAGATAAAAAGCCAATGATGAACATCAAAGTTCCTGCTGCACCAAAGAAGTGCATTGGTCTTCCGCCAAACCTGCTGACAAACCAAAGTGTTACGAGATCAAGAAACCCACGGATGAAACGTTCAGTGCCAAATTTTGACGTTCCGTAAGGTCTTGCCTGATGCTGAACCGGTTTTTCGGTGATATTCCTGAAACCTGCATTAGCGGCCAAAACCGGAATGTATCGGTGCATATCGCCATAAACATCAATGGATTTTACCACTTGCTTACGGTAAGCCTTTAGCCCACAATTGAAATCGTGAAGCGAAACACCGGACACCTTTCTGGCAGCCGCATTGAAGAGTTTCGAAGGGATATTTTTGGTCATCACATTATCGAAACGTTTCTTCTTCCAGCCGGAAACGATGTCATAATTCCCTACTTTTACCATTTCATACAGTTCTGGAATCTCTTCCGGAAAATCCTGTAAATCAGCATCCATTGTGATAATCACATCACCACTCACTTTCTCGAAAGCAGCGTGCAGTGCCTGAGATTTTCCGTAATTTTTAGAAAATTTGATCCCGTGAATCTGAGGATTTTGGATTTTCAAATTTTCTATAATAGCCCAAGAAAAATCGGTACTTCCGTCATCGATAAACCAGACTTCGTACGACAGGTTATTACTTTTGCAGACCTTGTCTATCCTTGCAAAAAGTTCTTCAAGGGATTCTTCTTCGTTAAGAAGTGGAATTATAATAGAGAGATTCATAAATATCTAAAATGTTATTTGGAACGTTGAATAAAAGCAGCCCGGCTTGAGTGGAGCTCATCCCGAAAAGCCTTGGATATAATTTGGCTTTCGGGATAGCGGGAACGGAAGACGGATAAAGCTGCCAAAAAAAACATTTATGTTAAGTTACTCGTACCGTTTTTTGTTCTTCAAAAACCCTGCAATAATAATGGACAAAAGTAGATAAAACAACATAAACCCACCAAACACTGCCGATAGAAACTGAAAAGAAAAATAATTACGATTTTCTTTCTGCGCCACTTCTCTTGCTTCTTTGGCATTTTTGTAATCCGTTTCCAATTCCTTGATTTTGGTTTGGTCTTTCAGATTGGCGGCTTCCAACTTTTTTTGCTCATAAGCCTCGTCCAGGTTATTAAGTTCTGTCTGGATGTATTGATGATTGAGAAGGTCCCGCGCATCTGTATCAACATAATTAAGAAATGCAAAAATGGATAATACAGAAAGTAAACCACCAACAAACAAGGTTAAAAAACATTGTTTAAATGCCTGCGGATAGGTGATTTTCCCATTACCTCTCAGCCATAATACGGATAGGAAACCGCCCAAAACGTAGAGAAATGTCATCCCGAATGCATTCACCTGCATAGTGGTATTCCAATAATTGGCATTGGCAAAAAAGTAATAAATCGTAAAAAAAACGAGCATCGTTGCGATGTACAAACCTAGGCCAACTGCCAGGGGATTTTTTGTCATAATGTAATTTAGATTAACAGATTAAAGAAAAAAATGAAAGACAATTAAAAAAAATCAAATTAAAAATCAGTTGATTATCAATTTTTGCAAGGATTCTTTGGCCTTTTCCCTTTGTTCTTTTTTCATTTTCATTTTAAATTTCTATCTTTGCAACGGCAAGTCCTAAACAACCAGCTCCTGAGAATCCTCCAGGGTGGGAACGCAGCAAAGGTAATCGGTTGTAGCGGTGTGATTTAGGTAGCTTGCCATTTTTTATTTAATTAATTGATGAGCTAATTTGGTAATATAATTTTCAAGTTAGCTCATTTTTTTGATCCTAAAATTCAAATTCCTGTCCCAGTTCCGGTAAAGTAAAATCGATATTTTTATCCGCAAAATGCTTTTTAGCATTCTCGTGGTTGATTTCGATTGGCGGAAAAGTATCAAAGTGGCAACCAATCACTTTAGGTGTTTTCAATAATTCAGACGCTGCAAAAGCGGCTTTTCTTGGACACATGGTGTAATGTCTCCCAACAGGTAAAATCGACAAATCCAGTTTCCCAAAAACCTGTGGCAAAATACCCATCTCAGCCGATACGCCTGTATCTCCCGCCAAATAAAGGTTTCTACCATCTGAAAACCTGAAAACATAACCCGCTGCCAATCCGCCGTAAGTTCCGTCGGGAAAAGAGCTGGTGTGCAATGCAGGAACCATCGAAATTTTGAGATCATCAATTTTTGCAGAACCTCCAAAATTAATGTCGATATTATTAGAATTCCCAAAATATCCGCAGATTTCGGGTTGTCCAATAACCGTTGCATCAGGATGATTTTCCAGAACTTCTTTTACGTCCGCAATATGATCGCCGTGAGCGTGGGTAATCAAAACATAATCGATTTTTTGAGCCTTAATATCAAAACCGGATTGTTCCTTTTTAAAATTATAGAAAGGGTCAGAAAGAATTGTTTTACCGTTGTAAGTGAACAAAAAACAGTTTTGTCCAAGGAATTTTATTTTCATTTTTATTCTATTTATTGTTAAAAATAATTCAAACCAAAAGCCGTCAAAACTGCCATCATAAAAGTTAAAATTCCGACTTGTTTCAGAAATGGATCTAATAATTTTGGTTCTTTTACTGCCATAATATTTCTCCTCAGTTTCATAAACGGAAACATCAGAACAACCACTATAAAAGGGTAAAAATTATCGTGTTGTTGTCCAAAATTAATCATCAAAAACAGAAACATAAGCAGGATGGGCAATTGCAAAAGAATAATCTCGTAAACCATCGCTTTTCTAAAGCCAAGCCTCAATGCCAATGTTTTTTTACCTGATAATTTGTCATTCACAATATCACGCATATTATTGAGGTTTAGAACGGCCATACTCAGCATCCCAATGGCAGATGCCGGGATCAAAACATCGTAATCAAAAGTTTTGGTAAACAAGAAATAACTGCCGCAAACAGAAACCAAACCAAAAAAAATAAACACAAAAATATCACCCAATCCCATATATCCGTAAGGTTTTTTACCCACTGTATAACCAATTGCGGCAAAAATACAGGCAATACCCAATCCTATAAAAATCCAAAATTCTTTGGTATAATCTGGATAAAAAGCAACGTACAACAAGGCAACAGTTGCCGCAAAAGATAAAATCGATAACAAAATAACAGCATTCCGCATTTGATTGGCTGTGATTTTACCCGAGGCTACTGCCCTGCTTTCGGCTTCACCAATCCGGTTCTGGTCTGTTCCTTTCACGCCATCGCCATAATCGTTGGCAAAGTTGGAAAGGATCTGATATAATAATGTAACAAGAAGTGCCAAGGCAAAAATCCGCCAATCCCAAAATCCGCCTTCCTGAGAAATGCGCCATTTTGCAATGAATGCTCCCATAATAATCCCACTGAGAGAAAGTGGTAATGTCCGCAGCCGGGCTGCTTTTATCCAATGAATCATTTTATTTTTTAATCTTTAATTACAGATTCGCCGTTCAAATCTGTGGTAAGTACATTACTCATATAATCGAAAAAAGGGCGCATTGCCAAAAAAGTGGCGGTAATTTCTTTTTTAAAATCAACTGAGAAAACCTCTTTATCAGAGAACCTTCTCATCACCACATATTGTTTTTTCTTGATCAAATCAATCGCAGGATGATTTTTGTCAAAACCCTTTGGTGCTGTTTTTACACCATCTTCCCCTTCGAGTTTTCCAAAATATTTGACGAAATTTTTATCCGAAGTAATTTTATTGATTTCGCTTGTACCGAATTCAAATTCCTTGCGGATCCTTAACAAATCTGCGGAATCAGGCGCCCAAAAACCTCCGCCAACAAAACTGTTGCCCGGTTCCAAATGAATGTAGTAACCACCTCTCAAATTGGGTTTTCTTCGGGATAATCCTGCGCCAAAATTAGTTTTGTAAGGAGGCTTGCCTTTAGAAAAACGCACATCATTATAAATCCTGAAAATATGAATATTGGTTACATCATCGTATTCCTGAAAGTCAGAAAAAACGTCATTAAAAAACACTTTATTAGCTTTTGCAATCGCATCATAATCCGGTTTGTGTTCGGAAAACCAATCGCGATTATTGTTTTTGCTGAGATGTTTCAGAAATTCGAAGGCTTTTTTCAAAATGTATAGTGTATTATAAATATTTTACGAAATCCACTGGTCGTCACCGAAATCTGGTTTCCTCTTTTCGAGGAACGCATTTCTACCTTCTTTAGCTTCTTCCGTCATATAAGCCAAACGGGTAGCTTCGCCGGCAAAAACCTGCTGACCAACCATTCCGTCATCAGTCAAATTCATTGCGAATTTTAGCATCCTGATGGACATTGGCGATTTTGCGAGGATTTCCTGAGCCCACTCGTAAGCGGTATCTTCCAGCTCTGCATGCTCTATCACTGCATTTACCATCCCCATATCAGCCGCTTCCTGAGCAGAATAATTTCTGCCTAAAAAGAAAATTTCCCTTGCTTTTTTCTGCCCCACCATTTTGGCTAAATAAGCAGAACCATATCCACCATCAAAGCTGGTAACATCGGCATCGGTTTGTTTGAAGATGGCATGTTCTTTACTGGCCAACGTCAAATCGCAAACCACATGAAGCGAATGCCCACCGCCAACAGCCCAACCGTTTACTACGGCAATCACCACCTTTGGCATAAAACGAATCAAACGCTGAACTTCCAGAATATTAAGACGATGCCTTCCATCTTCGCCAACGTAACCTTTTTGGCCGCGTGCTTTTTGATCGCCACCACTACAGAAAGCGTGTCCGCCGTCTTTTGGGCTTGGGCCTTCGCCGGTTAATAAAACAACGCCGATAGAAGGATCTTCTGATGCATCATAAAACGCATCGTACAATTCCGAGGTTGTTTTTGGGCGAAAAGCATTTCTTACTTCCGGTCTGTTAATGGCGATTCTTGCAACACCATTTGATTTTTTATAGGTAATATCTTCGTATTCTTTGACGGTTTTCCAGTCTGCCATTTTTTTGAAAATTTTCCCCAAATATACGCAGATTAATTGGATTTTGGCTCCCGAATAATGGCCGTGAAAGTATGAATTGTGCGCAGCTGCGTAAGGGATGGAAACGGTTATCCTTTTGTTTTTTTTCACGTAAACCGTATCTGGATCCGAAGCTTCTAAAAAACAAAAGATAAGAGTGGACAGCACGACCCTTTGCAAGGATCTGGTGAGGCAAAAAGGGATACGCCAAAAAATAAAAAAAACTTCAGTTAATCCCTGAAGCTTTCCAATTATTTTGACATCAAATTTACTCTACCACCTTAATAGCATTGGCCAGAAAACGGGTCTCGGTTTTTGGTTCTTTGATGACATCAATCTCAGCCTGTGATTTTTTGGCATCTTCTGCGTAATGCTGCAACTCTTTCACAGAGGTTGTTTTGCTCTCTGCGTTGCCTTCCAGCACCACCGTCTTACCTTCCAAAGCGGTTGGGACAAAAAACGCATAATCTTTCATCTTAACAAAAAATGTCTCGCCACTATCGGTTGCCAGGCTTACCCAACAGCCTTTTTTGGGGCAAACGCCGGTTACTTTTCCTTTTACGGAAACATTGGTTACTTTATTTTTTGCTTTAAGCTCTTTGTTCAATTCGTCTGTAGAAACGGCTTTTTTTACCGCTTTGGCAGAAACATCCTGACCATAGAAATCACCTACTTTTGCATCGCCGGCTGGCGGCCCGGATTGCGCATAAAAAGACAAAGACGCACCTAATAAAAGAACAGAAATCAGATTTTTCATAAATTTATTTTTAATAATGTAAATTTAGAAAATTATTTAGAATGAGAAAAAATAATTGTCAGATGTAACACTTTATCAGGCTGAACTGTCTAACTACTATAAAATATATTATTATGAAAATACAACTTTTATCTCTGGTTCTTCTGGCCGCGGTAGGGAATTTTTCCTGTATCCAAAGCAAAAACGGTTCTAACGATGTAATGTTTTCCCACATCCTGTCAGATTCCGGAAAAGGAGAAGTAGTCGAAAAAACTTATGATGTGGATTTTGACGAACTTCAAATTTCTACAGGCCTTAACGCTGAAGTTTTTAAATCCAATAAGGAACAGATTATTGTTTATGCACCATCTGACCTGATACAATACGTGGTGGTGAAACAAGAGGGCAGAAAAGTTCAGGTAAAAATAGAATCTCGCGGTTTCAAAAATATCTCGACAGACCGAATCAAAATTAAAGTTTATGCTAAAGATTTTGATAGACTGGCGGCAAGTTCCAGCGGAAGTATTGTGCTGAAAGACGATTTCAGTTTCTCTAATCTTGATGTAAAAGTATCGAGTTCCGGAAATATCAAAGGGAATATCAGCGGGAACAACATCAACATCCAAGCATCCAGCAGTGGCGATTTTTATGGCGATGTGATTGCCAAAACCCTTAATCTGCAAACGTCTTCATCCGGCGGCATCAACATCAAGGGAAAAGCGGAGAATGTAACGGCACAAGCGTCATCTTCCGGAGATATCAAAGCGGAAAACCTAACGGCTGAAAATGCGGTTCTCACCACTTCTTCCTCTGCGGATATTACAGTGGGTGTGAGCCAATCGCTTACTGCCAGCGCATCATCTAGCGGAGACATCAATGTGGTTAAGAGAGGAAGCCTGAACAAAATTATGAAAAACGAAAGCAGTTCCGGATCTGTCAACATCCGATAAAACAACTTATAAAAACGAAAAAGAGACCTGATTGACAGGTCTCTTTTTATATCTATGTTATAGAGATTAGTTAAACTTGATAACGTCCTGCATTTTAGCAGTTTCTTCGTTTACCAACTCGTCATCTACAAGGATTTTACCAGAATGTTCATCAATAATGATTTTCTTTCTTTGGGCAATCTCCATTTGTTTTTGTGGCGGTACTGTAAAGAATGAACCTTTTGGCGCACCTCTTTCCAAACCAACTACGGCAAGGCCTGTTGTAGAACCGTTTCTGATTCTTTGGTAAGAAACCAAAAGTCTATTATCGATTTTTTCTGAGAATTCTTTTGATTTTTCTAACAGGTATTCTTCCTCTTTCTGAGTCTCGGCAACCAATGTATCCAACTCGTTTTTCTTGTGAGTCAGGTGATTTTTAAGTTCTTCGATTTTAGTATTAAGATCAGATAAAGTTTCCTTTTTATGGTCTATTTTTGCACCAAATTCTTTAATCCTTTTTTCAGCTAACTGAACTTCTAAATCCTGATATTCTACTTCTTTTGCAAGCGCTTCAAACTCTTTGTTATTTCTAACGTTGTCCTGTTGCGTTTTGTATTTTTCCATCAGGTTCTGAGCCTGCTTAATCAATTCTTTTTTATCATTGATCTCAGCATTTTGCTCAGCAATTTCTGTTTCAAACTTTTGGGCTCTTTTTTCGAGGCCTTCGATCTCTATTTCAAGATCTTCTACTTCAATCGGCAATTCGCCCCTTGTATTGCGGATCTCATCCAGACGCGAGTCTATAATCTGCAAATCGTAAAGAGCTCTTAGTTTTTCTTCTACAGAAATTTCGTTTACTTTAGCCATATCTATATAAAATAATTAACCGGATTTGTTTTTTTCGTCGTTTTAGCGATCGCAAAGGTAGTGAATTTTTCGGACAAAATTTCAAATAATTGTTGAGCCACAAATTGTTCTGACTCGAAGTGGCCAATATCACAAATCATCATTTGACCTTCTGCAGAAAAAAAATCGTGGTATTTGACATCGCCAGTAATGTATGCATCACATTTTGCAGACAAAGCCGCTTTTATCCCGCTAGCACCGCTGCCTCCCAACACACCTACCCTTTTGATTTTTTTCTCATTAAAAGCACTGTGCCTGATGACATTAAGATTAAATTTTTCTTTTACCAATTTCAAAAAATCTACAACATCCAATGCAGCATCCAATTCGCCAAACCTTCCCAAACCGGTGTATTGATTGTCGTTATCAAGAGAAATCAGCTGGTAAGCCACCTCTTCGTATGGATGATTTTGCCGCATTGCAAAAAGAATCTGGTACTGTTTATAATCTTCGAAAATAAAGGAAAGTAAAACCTCGTCAGCATTCTCCCGCTCATTATGTTTTCCCGTGACAGGATTGGAACTTTCCAACGGCCGAAAAGTACCTTTCCCATTAATAAGAAAACTGCATTCATCATAAAATCCAATATTACCAGCACCTGCATCAAACAAAGCATTTTTAAGACTCTCGGCAGATTCCACAGGGACATAAACTTCCAATTTTTTCAGTTGGTTTTGTTTAGGCATCAGGATTTGTTGGTTTTTAAGACCCAACACTTGACAAATTTTATAATTAACCCCGAAATAATCATTATCAAAAGCCGTATGAATAGCGTAAATAGCAATTTTATTTTCCAAAGCTTTCAGAACTGCTTTTTCTACATAGTTTTTTCCGGTAATAGATTTAAGTCCGGAAAATATAATGGGATGAAAACAAAAAATCAGGTTAAAACCCTTTTCTGCAGCCTCGTCAACAACAGATTCCAGCGCATCATGTGCAATAAGCACTCCGGATATTTCACGATCCGGATTACCACAAAGCAAACCGACATTGTCAAAATCCTCTGCCTGTTTTATAGGGATTATTTTCTCAAACTCTTTGATAAATTCTTTGATTTTCATAATTGTTATTTTATCTGATGAACAATCTGTCATCAAAAGTAAATTTTTCGACTTTTTTTATACTAACTTTTTCAAAATGGGCATGCCGAGGATTAATAATATAATTAAACTCTCCCTGAACTGCTGCAGAAGGCACCTTCATAAAAAGAAAAGCATTTTCTCTTAAGAATTTGTCCCCAATTTTCTGTGTGCTGTGAGGATGCGGAAACGTGTTCCATTGTTTGGGCAAGCGTTTGGGCTCAAAAAAAACGTCATCCGGAATTTCTATATGAACCAGTTTGTAATCTTTTGGCAAAATCCCCAATGGGATATGCACGGCAATTTCGGTAACACAAAGTGCGATAGACTGACCTGTGTACAAGGCCGCATTTCCTTTACTGTTCCATCTGCCGCCCGCAATTTCCGCACCTTTCCCGGAAAGGTCATTGGCATACATCTCTTTTGAAAGCCTGTAAACAATCATCGTCTAAGCTAATACGCCATGCTCTATACGGGTAAGCTCATCCATTAAAAGAGCAATCCCAAAACTACTGCCTAATAAATCCTGAGGCCTGGTTTTGCCTAAGGCCAGATTCTCTGCTTGCAACCAAATCATAAAATTATCGGCAGAATCAAAAACCTGCTCGCCTCTGGCGTATAACATTTCTATCTGAAGAATTTTCTCTGACTGTAATGTATCGAACGTTTTTTCCTCTTTCTGATACCTAGATAATGTTTTACCGGAGATATGAAGAAAACCTGCCCAGTCCTGAAAACTGAATGGGAATTTTTTTACAAGAGCATCAAAAAACTTAAAACTGATGCCTTTTTCTGCAACATCTATTATGCGAAAAATCCCGGCATCATCAAAGTTATGATAACCATAAACAGCCACAGGTTCTTGAATGGTGTGGTCTGACTGTGATGTTGTGTACTTTTTCATAAGGTTGTTTTACATCACAAATATAAGACTTTTGTCTAAAATAAAAAGACTTTTGTCTAAATTTTTAAAATAGTCCTGCAAAAATTTTTTTTTATAATTTCAAAGTTTATTTTTGAATGATGAAAGTGAAAATTAAATCCGAATTTGATCTTATTCCCGAGGATGGATGGAGAAAAAAAATTTACAAAATCATCTATCTCTCCGACACGAGAGCCGGAAAGATTTTTGATATTGCCTTGCTTCTTCTGATCTTGACCAGTACGGTTTTACTCATGGTAGAAACAATTCCTATCATCAGGTTGCAGTACTACAAAGAATTTTATTACACCGAATTTTTTATCACAGTAATTTTTACCATTGAATACCTCCTGAGGATTATATGTGTTAAAGATAGAGAGGAGTATGTTTTCAGTCCGCTTGGGATTATTGATTTTTTATCCATAATACCTTTTTATATTTCTTTATTCTTTCCTATATGGCATTTTGTGGCTATCATCAGGATGCTCAGGATTCTAAGGATTTTCAGAATTTTCAACCTTGCCGACTATATGCATGACGGAAAATTCATTGTTTCGGCATTACGCAACAGCTCAAGAAAAATCTACATTTTCCTGCTGTTTATGGTTATTTTTATTACCATCATTGGAGCATTAATGTACGTAATCGAAGGCGGTAAAAATGGATTCAGCAGTATACCGCAAAGTATTTATTGGGCAGTAGTTACCGTCACCACGGTTGGTTATGGCGACATTTCACCCGGCACACCACTAGGCAAGATATTATCAATCATCGTTATGCTCTGCGGTTACAGTATTATTGCCGTACCTACAGGCATCGTCACTTCCGAATTTAGAAGACAGAGAAAAAGCAATATTATTTGCAGCAGATGTGGCAATGATGATAATGATCAGAATGCTAGGTATTGTAAAATTTGTGGCGAAAAAATCATCAGCAGTCCAAAAAGTGCTTAGAACCTAAATTTGATCGTGCTTTAAATTTCAAATTATTAAGTTATAGATGTTTAAGCTCTAGAAACATATGCTATTCCTTGAAATAGGCTCGTTTACTGACCTAAAGCTTGGTGACATACAAGCAAAAGTAAGCGAAGAATTAAATTAGCTGTTTCGACCTATTTGTCTCAACTTTCACGTTCATTGGACTAGAAGAACACTTAAACATTTTGAATTAGTTGAGGACTTAAATATTAAGAAACTTATCGCACTTTGTAAAGAAATAGAACAAACTACGTTCTCGTTTATGAATATAAATGGAATAACCGAAAACTAAATCAATTTGTAAGTATGGAACTAAAATGGGAATTTGCAGAGCAAGACTTCGAAAAAATTCGCAAATTAATTGAAAAAAATAATGACAAAACTTTTTTCAAAAACAGATTAGCAAAAAACATTGAGAAAAAAGTTATAATTTCAGAAAGAGATAAAATTTGGAAATGTATTATTATTTGTCTTTTAACATCCCAACAAAATTCGAGCGCAGAAAGTCCTATCTCAAGATATTCAAGACAGAAACCGTTTCCTTTAGAATTAGAAAATTGTAAATCTAATTCTGAAAATTTGGATAACTATATTTCAAGTTCATTAAAGCTTTTTGGAGGAATAAGATTTTATGATAGAATTGCTAATCTACTCACTAAAAACTTTGAAAATTTGCAAAAAAAATTCAAGATAATTTAAAAGGTTTTGGACCAAAACAATCCAGAAATCTACTACAGATTTTAGGTTTAACAATTTATGAAATTCCAATTGACAGTAGAATATCAAAATGGTTGAATGACGAGTTAGGATTTCCGATTACAGTTTCTGCAATAACATTACAGGATATTAATTTTCACAATTTCGTTTCTGATGCAATTCAACAACTTTGTGAAAAAACTAATGTTAAACCATACCTGTTTGATGCTTCAATCTTTATAGAAGGAGATAAAGGAGAATGGACATTAGAAAACTCCATATTTTAGTAGAGAAAAAAGCCCTGCACATAACATAGAACTATGGTAACCACCAAATTTTCTATGCAGTAATTGGTTAAAAATTTTCAGAAACATATTAAAATGGTGCCTAGTAAATAAGCGTTTGATTTTGATTTGTTAATATAAAAACAAAAAATTCTGACAATGTCATAATTTTTTTGTGGATTATGGTTTACCGTAAAAGTTGTTGACCGAAAAAAGACAATGATGAACTGCCACAACGCCTTTTGCCTCTCAAACGTTATAAATTATAAATAAATATAATTCTTAATTCTTAAAAAATTGATTGATTTTCAATCATAAGACTTAGGCGGATAAGGAGATTATTGTAGTGCGCAATAATTACTGCTACAAAGGTAATTTTCTATCATGTTTCTTTTGAAATTGATTATAAAATATCATAGATTTGAAAATAAATATACTGATATGAAAATAACAAAGAGAGAAATCATTTTTTTTATTGCTGGAATTCTGACAATTTTTGTAATTGAAACTATTTATGATTGGAATGGTTTCAAAGATGCTGTGAAAAGAGGTTATAATGATGGTTATAAAGAAGGCATCAAATAAAGCCTCCAGAAAAAAGTCAAAAAATATGTTACGCAAAAAAATCAAATTCTTAATACTTTTAATTCTAGTAATTGTCACAAATTACACATATTCTCAAACAAATATTCCACAGCGAATCGATTCTTTAATGAATTTATTCAGCAAAAATGGAATGTTTAACGGAAATGTACTTGTTTCGAAAAATGGTAAAGTAATTTACAATTCTTCTTTCGGATTTACAGATGCTAGTAAAACAACAAAATTAACTCCCAATTTCAAATTTAATATTGGTTCTATCACCAAAGAATTTAGTGCAGTAGCGTTGCAACAATTAAAACAGGAAGGAAAACTTAATTTAACTGATAAAATTTCAAAGTTCTTTCCGGAATTACCAACGTGGTCAAATCAAGTTACGATAAAAGATATTCTGCAATATACCAGTGGGCTTCCAAATGTTAATTGGAGATCAATCAAAAGTAATGAAGATGTTTTCGAAGATTTAAAATTAGTTGATAAGCTTGATTTTGTTCCCGGAACAAAATATGACTACAACATGAACAATGTATTTTTAAGGCAATTTGTAGTTGAAAAAATCACTGGGTTACCATATAAGATCTATGTGAAAAAATATATTTTCAAACCTTGCAAAATTGATTCGGCAGAAATTACACCAATTGTTGATGTCAACTTAGTTGCAAAAGGTTTTAATGACAAACTGATTGAAGATAAACCCGATTTCTTAACTGGAGGAACTTTTATCACAACAGCAGAGTTGCTGAGATTCATAAATTGCCTTCATTCAAAAAAACTGATCAATGAAAATTCTTTGTTTGAATTAGGTCAACAATTTAAACAAGATGATACGCAGTCTGCTTTAGGTGAAGCAAAATTTGTAAACAAAAAATTAATTGAGCATTCTCACGATGGAAGAGCTGGAAATTATGATGCAATTTTGATTTCGGAATTAAATAATTTTGACATTATAATTCTAAGTAATAATTATAAAGGAAAAATTTTTGAAATTTCTAGAGATATTAAAGCAATTATAGAAAACAAAAACGACTCTCTGCCGCAAAAGAATTAAAAAAGACTTGTACTTCAGCTAATATACCACTAGCGTATCCACTAAATTTTCTATGCAGCAAATAGCTAAAAATTATTACACCCCCATTAAAACAGCAGCTAGTAACTAAGTTTTAATTTATGATTTATCGATATAAAGATAATTCTAACCTTGTCAGGATTTTTGTTTTTATGGTTTCCAGTAAGAAATATCGTGTGTATTTGGGTGATTTGGAGGATTTGGAGGATTGGCTAAATCCCAAAAGAAAGCTTTCTTTCAATTGGTAACTTCCCCAATCCGCACAACCGTAATTGGCAATTTCAAAAAACGAGCCTCAAAATGAGAAATCAACAAAATTTCACTTTTATAAAAACAGACAAAAAATTAGTGAAATTAAATTTTGACTATATTATGTTTATTAAAGGATTAGGAAATTATGTCGAGATTTTTGCAAAAAACAGTAGAAAGTATATTTACTATAAAACTTTAAAAGAGCTTATCGGCAAACTACCAGATGAATTTATGAGGGTTCATAATTCAATCATCGTTAATTTGAAAAACGTAGAATATATAGAAGATAACCATTTGATTGTTGGCGAACATAAAATCACTATAGCAAGAAGTTATAAAGATTGCCTATTAAATAATATTGACAAATTACTACTTTAAATAAGAAATATGGTAATCTACATAAAAACTTACCCGAAGTAAATAGCTTATTTTTTTTGAAAAGATTATCGGAGTTGCTTTGTAAAAAAATATTATGAAACAATTTTTTATTTACTTAACAACTATCGCATTTATGACTACAGGAAATCTAAAAGCACAAAATAAAACATTCGAAAATGATGCAAAAACAATCGATGCATTAATGAAAGCAAGCTATGAGGTTGTCTCAGGGGAAAAGGTGGCAAAACGGCAATGGGAAAGAGATAACTATTTACATCATCCAAAAGCAGTATATTCATACTTCGATAGAAAACAAAAAAACAAGAAACTATGACGTTGCAGGAATTTCATAAAGAAACCGATGATATGGTTTTTGGAACTGCATTTTATGAAAGTGAAATTAATAGAGAGGTAAGAGTTTTTGGAAACATTGCACACGTTTGGAGTACATAAGAAACGAAATTAGAAAAAGATGGAAAGGTTGCAAGAAGAGGAATAAACAGCATTCAATTGATTTTTGAAAATAATCGTTGGTACATTATTTCATGGACATTTTGCGGTGAAACCGACAATAATATAATTCCAAAAACATTCGACAGAAATTAAAAAAAACTACCACTAATAAATAAGCTTGAATGTTCCTCTCAAATTAAAATTTGTTTTTAAAACTAACAACGAAGAGCCTAAAGTCGTTAAATTATTTAAATTTATTACCCGGAATGAGCCGGAAGGCCACCCTCTTAATTTTAACCAATCTAATCAAGAGTTCCGGGATCTGAACGTGAACTGGGAGTAGAGAATTGGAGAGGAATATGGCGGGCTTCGAGACCCTCAGTCTAATATGGTGGGTCTATTAGCTTATATAAAAGCTTCTTATAAAAATGAAGAAGTGTCGTCATTTCTGGATATTAATATTGCCCAACACCATTTTAAATAAATCACAATAAAACCAATAATCCATTACCAATACTCCATTCATAGATAAGCCATGGATACTTAATAGCCTCCCCTAGGATAGTGCATGAAAAAAGGACGAGAATTCGGTTATTAAATTCACAAAAATATAACCCCAAAAATAAAAATAATGAAATGAGTAAGAATCGGGAGGTCAGGATCTATTATAGAAATTCCCGCCAAAGACCTTGGAAAACAGCAACATCCAAATAGTGTGAACCAAAGGTATTAAAAATAACAATACAAAAAAGAAAATATCCATCCCATAAAAAAAGCCCCCCAACAGCTCTCCAGCCCCCTTTTCATCTTCCATCTTCACTCCTCCCACTTCCCTCTTCACTCACCATTAGAGGTAGAACTGGTTGCTCATTTGCCAAAATAAGGAAACTGGGCTGTAATAATATGGTGATGGACTTAGACAAAATTCGCTCGTGTTGATACAAAAAATAGTTTGGGCATTTCGGAGGAATCATGAAACAAATTTCTCTGCTCCTTTTATAAGAATAGAAATGTAATCCAAAAAGCCCTGAGTTAAAGAACCCAAGGCTTTAGTATCTGACATTCTTGAGTAAAAGCTCAAATTACAATATGATTTCTGCTGAACTCCTGTCTGCATGTTGTTTCCAAAACAATTCAGCGATATCTTCTGGGTGGTATAAGTTTGTTGCTTTTAAAACAGCACCGCTTATTTGCATAGTTCCAACAGATATACTGAGCGGGGTTAAGCTTGCTCTAATACGCTGCTTACTAAGGCCACCTTGAATCCATTTGCAAGAAATTTTTTAGCAGTCTCCAAGCTAATTCCTTCTCCTGCACCGAAAATTACAATTGTTTTTTTCATTTATCCTTTTTTTAAATTGTTCGTTTATTCTATTTATATTAAATTTTTATGAGCCCATTGCTCTACATCGACCACCTCAATATTATTCTTATAATTGAATGTTTCCGCCATCGGCCATGTAACACCCGGATCAGTGAATACCAGACGATAACGAGCCAATACATCTTCCGGATTGATCTCTATATTGTTTTCCAGTGTAGTAGTGTCCCATAGCTGTCTATCAAACTTTTCGGAAAATATCTTTTCCATTTTGTCTCCGATTTCTTTAAACGTCAACGTATCACCTGCCACAAACACGACTTGATCCAAAATTTCCGGCTCATGAAAAAGCACCTTTATGGTCAATGCACCCACATCTTCACAGGTAGTCAGGGTAAGGGAGTTGTTCCAATCTCCCAGCGCATGGACTGTTTTGCTGGAAAGGTTGACGATTCCAAAATCTTCCCGGAAAAGGAAACTGGTAAACATACCGGTTGAAACAATGACCCAATGGGTTTTGTCTTGTCCACGCAGAAGATCCCGAACATCCAATTGTTCATCAAATACAGGTTGGGCGCTACCTCTGCCGATTTTGTCATAATCTGCCCCAAACTGCCACGGTACATACCTTCTCACACCCGCTTCTAATACGGCTTCCGTTATCTTAACCTGCATTCCTTTCCCGATAGAGAATCCACTACAACATATAACCGTGTCGTATTTTTTGAATACACTTGCCAGCTCTTTAATCGGTATGCCAAGATCTAATTCTTCTATAATGACATCATTATACTCCGGAATATTTTTGAATTTTTCAATACTTTCATGAGATGGTTTGATGACAACACCTATTTTATCATGCAAGCCCTGCTGTTTTTGGTATTGAAGAAGACTATGGAGCATTGCCAACCCTAGTTCTCCCGTACCAATTATTAAAAATGATTTTTCCATACGTTTCTAAAAATGATTTAGGCAAAGGTATGGCAGTAGAAAGGTGATGAAGGTACAAGAATCCGTGTTTGAGGTGCAAAAAAGCTATTTGCTACTTCTATAGTCTAGTGGCGTAAGGCACATATACTTTTTATAGAAGTTCAAAAAGTGGGATGTTTCTTGAAAATGAAGTATCCAGGCTATTTCCTTAATACTATATTCCGTGTGTTTGAGTAATACATTGGCTTCTTCTATGATCCGTTCGTGGATGAGTGTTTGAGTAGTTTTCCCGGTTACCCTTTTCATCGTCTTATTCAGGCGGTCAGTTGTTATACTCAATTTTTCAGCAAAGAAAGAGGGTGATTTCCCTTCTAATGGGTACTTGGGATTGATATTAAGAAATGTACGTTCTAATAATTTAAAAAAATGATCTTCGATATATTCTTTCTTCGATTCAGTCGACGGTGTATCAATGATTTTTTGTGCATAATGAATCAGATCAAAAATCCTATTTCGGATCAACGATTCTTTAAAAGTGTATTCACTTTGTTCTTCTTCCCTTAAGTTGTCAAAAATTTGCAAAAGTTGGTTATATTGACCCTCTTTCAAAGCAACGTTGAAAATTTCTTTTCCCCTGAAAACAGGCCAATCTTCTACTGGGATGCGGTCGGTTCCTTTGATGAAATGTTCATCGAATACACAGTATATAGCCGTGAATCCTAAATCTTCTGTCTTAAAACTTGACCTTGTCAGCGGATTCGTAAAAACGATATGTTTGCCAGATATTTTTATATTTTTTCCATTAGCATAATAGTTAGCCTCTCCATCTAAAAGGGCTATTTTATAAAAGGGTTTTCGTTGCAGACGTTCGCATGCGCTTAGATCGTCTTTAAGGTCTTCCCATAGCAATACATCGAAGTATCCCAGATAAGATTTCTGGTTATTGGGTTTACGATCAACGTATTCATCATAAAAAGTAGTAACACCTCTATTAAGCATTTCCTATTATATTAATATTATATTATAAAATTACGACTTTCTAATATTTTAATTTTTGTCGATTCGGTTTGCCTACCGTACAATACATAGCGAGAGAATTGGCGGTATCGGCAGATTACCTGACTGATGCTCTGCGAAGTATTGTCTGGCAAAATACACAGCAATATATCCACGAAAAACTAATTGAAAAGGCCAAAATATTATTATCCAGCACCGACATGTCGGTTAAGGAAATAGCTTATCAGTTAGGCTTTGAATACCCTCAATCTTTTCATAAACTGTTCAAGAACAAAGCATTTATCTCTCCCACCAAGTATAGAAAATCTTTTAATTACCTTGGCAACAAAACAATCACCACCACTTAGTTTAGCCCTACTCTATTCTTGTCAAAATTAGAGATCAGGTAATCTACAAAAATGAAAAATCTTTTAAAAGAATGATTTCCACCTTGCACACGTCATCTATGTAAAATCCTTACTGAACCTTTCGTAAATTGCTTATCTATGACGTTATAATAAAAAAATTGCTACGCCTTTTGAAAACAAGTTTAAATTTTAAATAAGTGAGTGACAATTTGTGTAATGCTTATATTTACCAAAGCTAAATTAAATAAATTGATTTCAAAACATGATATCCCCATTCATCAAGATGAACTGAAACAAATCGGTATAGAGGTTCTGCCTTTGAAAGGATTACAGTTTACCAGTCAGGGGTTACATAGGGATGACCATTATATGTTCATTATTCAAAATAAAGGTCATTTTGTTTTTGAGCTTGACTTTAATATGATTGAGATCAATAACGCTGGTATCTGTTATGTTGCACCCGGGCAGGTACAGCGTTACCTAAAATGTGAGCAATGTGAGGGATGGCTTTTATTTCTCAATACAGATTATCTATCAAAACAGGTTCGTGATAATTTTGATACGATGTTGAACGTCACCCAACACGTCCATCTTGACCAACAAGACCTGATTTTTTCATTTGCCAATAATTTGGAAAGATGGTGGTTAAGTGATAAACCAACAGATAAATTATCCCCTACTATCACAAGAGGTCTACTAGATAGCATTTCGGGGCTTATGGCGTCTAAACTATTGGGTGCCTCCACAAGTTTTAAATATATTAACAGCTCAAAATACCTATTGGCAACACGATTTAAACAATCAATAAATCTAAATTTTTTAACCATTAAACAAGTTAAAGATTACGCCGCTTTGCTCCATATAACACCTTTGTATCTCAACGAAGTGATGAAAGAAATAACGGGTTTTCCTGCAAGCTATTGGATACAGCAGGAAATAATTTTGGAAGCTAAGCGACTACTTTCCTATTCTGAGAAGGATATAAAAGAAATTGCGTGGGATTTGGGGTATGAAGATCACACGTACTTTTCACGATTTTTTAAAAAACATACGGGACATAACGCCTCTGCATTTCGTATAAACAAACCATAATTTGTCCAATTATCACCATGAAATAGCACCGGACTCTCGCAGCTAACATTCTTAAATTTGCATCATAAAATTTAAACAATTTATATGAACGCAACTATTGAACAAAATGCTGAGGCTGGATTTTATAAAATTACAACGCCAATCATCCTATCCGTCTTCTCCGTTTACCTTACCATAGGCATGATGCTGGGAATCCTACCTAATTATATAGAATCTAACTTAAAATACAACAGTGTAATTGTAGGTGTTGTAATTGGTGCACAAGCTTTAGCTACATTGGTTACCAGAGCATATGCAGGTAAACTTACAGATACAAGAGGAGCTAGATTAAGCACCCGAATCGGTGGAGCATTAGGAATAATTACAGGGCTGCTTTATCTCACATCAACTTTATTTGGTGCCAGTCCTGCTCTAGCACTCACCCTTGTTTTAACATCAAGGATTTTGCATGGCGTTGCCGAAAGCTTATTGGTTACAGGCTCGCTTAGCTGGGGTATCGGATTGGTAGGTATGTCCAGATCAGGAAAAGTAATGACCTGGAACGGCATAGCGATGTATGCGGGAATTGCGCTAGGGGCTCCCCTGGGTATTACACTAGTTAAGACAATCGGTATAGAGATTTCATTTGCAGCTATTGCTTTGTTATCAGGATTTAGTCTGATAATCACTCATAAACTCCCCCCTTTACCGTTAGACTTAAATCATGTCCGCGCCCCTTTTTACAGAGTTGTAGGAAAAGTTTATGGTCAAGGTTTGGGACTTGCCTTTGCTTCCATCGGCTTCGCCTGCATATCATCATTTATTATATTATTGTTTACCCAACAACATTGGGGAAATGCATCACAGGCATTTATGTTGTTTGGTGGGTTTTATATACTTGTTCGCCTCTTCTTCTCATCTTTTCCTGATAAGTACGGTGCTTATAAGATAGCCTTAATCTCATTAGTCATTGAAATTATTGGTCAGCTTTGCATTGGCTTTGCAACTTCCAAAGCGATGGCAATTGTAGGATGCTGTCTTACAGGAGCAGGTTTTTCATTGATTTTCCCGTCTCTAGGTGTTATGGCTATAAAAAAGGTATCTCCACAAATGCGGGGAACGGCACTGGGAGCCTACGGCGCCTTCTTTGACCTTTCACTGGGGCTTGCCGCACCCATTGCCGGTTTGGTTGCCCAGTGGTACAACTACCAAATGGTGTATATATTTGGGGCACTTAGCTGCTTTATCGCCGTGTTGGTACTGTTTCTTGGTGAGAAAAAAAGCATGACCACGAAAGATATAGAATTGACAGCTGCAGAAAAATAGCTACGGGCTACTCTCATTATTTAAACAAATTAAATTATAAAATATGAATATTGTATTAACAGGATCTATTAGTAATGTAGGTAAACCTCTTACCGAAAAATTGATAAAAGAAGGGCACTCTGTTACGGTCGTTAGCAGTAAACCTGAAAGACGGATTGATATTGAAGCTATTGGAGCAAAGGCAGCTATCGGAAGCATGTTTGACAAAAACTTTCTATCAAAAACATTTAAAGGGGCAGATATCGTTTACCTGATGGAAACATTGGATGCGGCCGGGGGATTTTTTGATAAGGACGTAGATTTTATTGCTTCAATCAACCAAATCGGACATCATTACAAGGAAGCCATTTTAGAAGCTGGTGTTAAAAAAGTGGTTCATCTCAGCAGTATCGGAGCACATACTAATAAAGGAACAGGTATCCTGATATTCCACCACAATGTGGAAAATATCCTGAGACAGTTGCCTGAAGATGTATCCATAAAATTCATTCGTCCGGTAGGTTTTTTCACGAATCTGTTTGGGTTTATCCGTACCATAAAAACAAAAGGTGTTATCATCTCGAACTGGGGAGGAGATAAAAAAGAACCCTGGGTTTCTCCATTGGATATTGCGGATGTCATTGCCGAAGAAATTAAAAAGCCTTTTGAAGGAAGAATGGTTCGTTATGTGGCCAGCGATGAAGTTTCACCTAACGAAATTGCCAAGGTGTTGGGCGAAGCTATTGGAATACCAGATCTACAGTGGCAGGTAATCTCCAATGAAGAATTAACAGACAATTGGTTGTCTATTGGTTTTAACGAACAGATAGCAAAGGGATTTGCGGAGTTTCAGACCAGTCAGGGAACAGGTGCTTTGTACGAAGACTACCATAAAAATAAACCTGCCTTAGGTAAGATAAAATTGGTTGATTTTGCCAGAGACTTTGCCACAGCTTACAATAAAGAATAATCATTTATAACAATTAATAAAGAAAATATGAAAACAGTATTAATAACAGGAGCCAACAAAGGAATTGGTTTTGAAACCGCTAAACAAATGGCTTCACTAGGATATTTTGTATATCTCGGGAGCAGGGATAAAGAAAAGGGAGAAAATGCCGTCAAATTAATGAAGGACCAAGGTTTCCAGAATGTTGATTTTTTACATATAGACATTGCTGATAGCAGCTCCATAAAGCAGGCTCGAGCAGAAATGGAAAAGAAAACAGCATCGCTTGATGTACTCATTAATAATGCCGGCATACTGGGAGATATGCCACAGGAGCCTTCTACAACAAGTATAGAGAATTACAGAAATGTTTTTGAAACCAATGTTTTTGGTACTATTGAGGTGACACAACAATTTATGGAACTTTTAAAAAAATCCGGCTCACCAAGAATCGTTAATGTTTCCAGCGAGGTAGGATCTTTGACTGAGAACAGTGATCCCAACTGGTTCAAATATGATTCTGTAAAACCTTTTTTCGCTGTTTACGGAGCATCAAAATCGGCCGTTAATGCCTATACGATTGCCTTGGCATATGAACTCAGAGACACTAATTTTAAAGTGAACAGTGTTACACCTGGGCATACCGCAACAGAGTTTAACAATTACAAAGGATTCAAAACTGTGGAAGAAGGCGCGAAACCCATTGTGAAATGTGCTATACTTTCCGATGAAGGTGCGACCGGAAAATTCTTTAGCGAAGAAGGTGAGGTTAAATGGTGATTAACAATAAAAATCAATAAGTATATTATGGATATATTGTTTGTAAAACAGTATATCCATAATATCAATCCAAACATGAGTAAAGAAACATTTAAAACAATACAAGCTGAGTTAATAGTCAGTAGGAAACAATATCTTACCCCTCACTACATTAGAGTCTGGCTTACGGGAAATGATATAGAAGCCTTTGCAGACACAACTGTTGGAGAACACAATAAGATCTTAATTCCACCGAAAGGAATCCGTAATATTCATTTTCCCTATTTTGATCCAGTGACGAAGAAATGGATACAACCGTCTGAAGAGGTTCGCCCTATTACAAGAACCTATACGCACAGAGGATTTGATTTGAATAGAAAGGAAATATGGATCGACTTTGTAGCTCATGGAGAAGAAGGTCCGGCATCAGCTTGGGCCATCAATGCAAAAGAAGGAGATATTTTGGGTGTGATGATGAAAGCCGGGAAAAAGGAATTATTCCCTATTGTAGATCATTATGTGTTGATGGGAGATGCCACAGGAATACCGGTTTTGTCGGCAATTTTGGAAAATCTTCCGGCTACTGCCAAAGGTATCTGTATAATTGAAGTCTACAATAAAGAAGATGAACAGCCCCTAACTACTGCGGCAGATATTCATTTCGAATGGTTACATAGTTTACAACCTGGTTTAAGCAGCCAATTACCAGAGAAACTTAAGAGTACAGACTTACCGGAGGAAAACCGGTATGCACACATAGCTGCAGAGTATTCTTCAGTCAAAGAAATCCGACGCTATCTACGTGATGAAAAAAATTTCCAGCGAGAAGAGCTGAATGCTTATGCTTATTGGAAATTTGGAGCATCCGAAGATAAATCGACACAGGATAGAAAGTCATCGCCATTAATTAGTGAATAAGCGCCGTCTATATCTTTTGCGATTTTAATATGACCGGCTACAAGTCCTTTATAGCAGTAGGATTTCAACTAAGAAGAACAGTCTTTACAAATTCCTGTTAGAACACAGTTGACGCTGTCAACATGGTAACCTGCAGGTACCGAGAAATGGACCGATTGCGTTAGACATTCGATGGTTTGGCAATTTTTACACCGGAAATGAAAGTGATTATCCTTAAAACTATTCTCATCACATTTCATGTAGGCAGCGAAGTATTGCTTACCATCTTCAGCCACTATTTTATGGATAATGCCATCTTCACAGAAACGGTTCAAAACCCTGTAAATCGTTGCCCGGTCGATTTCTACATCAATTTTTTCCTCTATCACATCACGACTCATTGCTTTACCTGACCTTATCAATAGGTCCAAAACTGCTTCTTTTGACGGTGTATTTCGACGTTTCATAAATACATTTTCATCTATTACAAAATTAATGAAATAATTTGAAATTAGTTATTGCGAATAATTTGCATTAATAAAACTTTTGTTACCTTTGCTGAAGTTAGTTAGGCCCCGAATTTACAATAGATTAACTAAATATCAACGTTCCTTCTTTTTAAAAATCACTAATAAAAATCTGTGCTATGGATCATAATGAATATTTCGATGTCATCATCATCGGTGGCAGCTATGCGGGGCTTTCGGCCGCGATGGCTTTGGGACGCTCGATGAGACGTGTTCTAATTATTGATAGTGGTTTGCCTTGTAACAGGCAAACACCCTACTCTCACAACTTCATCACCCAAGATGGTGTAAGACCTGCTGAAATTGCTGATAAAGCCAGATCCCAAGTTTTAGAATATGCGTCCGTACATATTGTAAATGACCTTGCAGTAAGCGAAAAAAAACGGAATCTGGTTTTACGATAACCACGCAGTCCTACAATCATTTCAACGCAAAAAAATTAATATTTGCTACAGGAATCAAGGACATTATGCCGCCGATAAGAGGCTTCTCTGAGTGTTGGGGAATTTCCGTAATCCACTGCCCATACTGTCACGGTTATGAATTTCGTAATCAGAAAACCGGCATATTTTCAAACGGGGATCGCGCTTTTCAACTTACTTCTTTGGTTCGTAATTTAACGGATGATATAACACTCCTTACTTCAGGAGAGGCTAAATTTAACGCTGACCAATTAGAAAAACTGAAAAAGCACAACGTTGAAATCACCGAAAAAGTAATTATCGGGATTGAACATGTTGGCGGGCAGATTAAAAATGTGGTTTTTAATGATGATATTATGATGAATTTTGATGCATTATATTCCCCTTTACCATTTGAGCAGTATTGTGATATTCCCCTTACTTTAGGATGTGAACTGACAGAACAGGGTTATATTAAAGTTGATAGTTTTCAGAAAACAACAGTTGAAGGCATCTTTGCTTGTGGTGACAATACAGCAATGATGCGTTCGGTCGCTAATGCCGTAGCGATGGGTGGAATTGCCGGCAGCATGACCAACAAAGAACTTAGTGAAGAAGGTTTTTGAAATAATAGCCAAATCAAAACACAACTGTAAAATTGCTGCTGGCACTACTGTATTATACACTAATGAGCAGTATGAAACAATAAGGTCGACAGTGGCCAACAAAGCAGGCGGCGGAAGCTGCTCTGAGTGATTTTGCAGAAAAATGGGAAAGTATATATTCTTACACGATTGAATCCTGGTGGAATAAATATCTCATCTAATTTTATCATTTTATTGATATTCAATGAATCTTCCATTTGGAATGAGCTGACCGTATTTTTTTGAATTTCCTTTAGAAATCCGTAAAATTATTTACACCACCAATTTAATCGAGAATCTCAACGGCAAAATCCGAAAACACAACAAAAACAAAATGTCTTTTCCCACCGATGATGCAGTAATTAAATCAGTATATCTCGCATTAAAAGAAGCTAGTAAAAAATGGACGATGCCTATCCAAAATTGGGGTATTGTTTTTAACCAGTTTATGCTTATTTTTGAAAAAAGGCTCAGATTATAAAATCCAAGCTCTAACTTTTTAACTTACACACTTTGTGGGATAATGTAAATTTCATATTGCCAAAAACGTGAGAATTCTTAATAAGATGCTCTATTTGATCTGCTATCATGGCGCAAATAGCGTCTAGTAAAGATTTTGTAACAGTTAATTTAGGTAGATACTGTTCTTCATGTATTGTGCACCACGTTTATAGATTGTTTGACAACGAAAAAATCAAATCACTTTTAAGAATGATTCAATCTTGATGGCGATCTACAAGCAGATCAAAAACTGCTCTGTATTGCCCCAATAGAAAATCGGTGTTGATAAAAAAAAGCTACCCGCTGCAAAGTTCTGTTTTGATGTAACTGACAAGTAAACACTAAGCCATATGGAAGCATGATTTCCAATCTAGCCTCTATCACTTCGTCCTGAGGCAGTAATATATTTAGTTTTTTTCAGACAATAGTTATCAACTCATCATCACTACCGTAAAATAACTTGGCAAAGTATCCAAAAATCAAGAATACTAATTGGTTTTTCGGTAGTTCCATATTGCCAATCCGTTGAGGACAACAGCAAAGGCTGCTAAGTTTAGAAGCTCGGACTTAACATCATCAAAACCACTTCCTTTGAGTACGATGAGGCGTACCACTTTTATAAAATGCGTGACGGGGGTGAAGGCAGAGAGTGTTTTGGCCCAGTCGGGCATACTGTCTGTACTGGTGAACAAGCCGCTCATCAACATAAATATCATCATAAAAAAGAACGCAATAAACATGGCCTGCAATTGGGTGTCTGCAAAAGTAGAAATTAACAGACCCAAACCCAACACTGCTACTAGATAAACAGCCGCGATACCGTATAAGAGAAGCAAACTGCCTTTCGGAAAAATACCGTAAAACAGGTACATAACAATCAGCCCTAGTGTAAAAACGATGATACCCATGATCCAAAACGGAATAAGTTTACCGAGGATAAATTGCCACTTTTTAATGGGAGTTACATTAATCTGTTCTATAGTGCCAATCTCTTTTTCCTTAACAATGTTAAGTGCTGTAATGAAGCCGCCAATCATGGTCAACAGCAGGACCAATATACCCGGCACCATATAATATTTATACTCCGCATGGGGATTATACCAATTGGTACTCTCTATACTGATATTCTGTTGCGGGATCAGTCGGCCATCCGGTAATTTGTAATTGACATCCAGATTTCGGTTATAATCCCGCAGCACCTGCACCAGATAAGCACCGCCCAGAGAGGCTTTGGTTCCATTAATAGCATCTACAGAAAGATTGACTTTTTGACTGCCTTCACGGACGAGGTTTTTCTCAAATCCTGCAGGGATCTCCAGAATCAGGTCGGCTTTGCCATACTCCACCATTTCCAGTCCTTGTCTGAAGGAGTTTACGCGATCTGTCATTTTAAAATAGCCGGATGATGCTATCTTGTGTTCAAGTTCTCGGGAATAACTGCTGTGGTCATTATCCACATATGCCACATTGACATTTTTAACTTCAAAATTAGCGGCCAACGGCAAAATAATCAACTGCATGACGGGTGCAAAAAACATCATGGACAAGATCGTTCTGTCCCTGAGAATCTGACGAAACTCCTTCTGCAATATAAAACGCAATACCTTCATTATAACCTGATTTTAAAATTTTTAAGTGCCAGCGTAAGTAGCACAGTTGCCATTCCGGCCAGTATCAGTGTTTCTTTCCAAATGTAACCAAAGCCCAAACCTTTCAGCATTACCGCCTTTGTAATGCTGTAATAGTAGCGGGAAGGTATAATGTAAGACGCATACTGAAACGCTTTGGGCATATTCTCCAACGGAAACATAAAGCCTGTAAGCAGCATGGTGGGCATCATCATCCCCATCATAGAGATCAGCATGGCCGTCTGCTGCGATGCCGTGATGTTGGAAATCAACAGTCCTAGAGACAGGCAGGTGATGATAAATAGGATACTTTCCGCAAAAAGTAGAAGCAAGCTTCCCCTGATCTCAACATTAAGAAAAAACACTGCCAGCAGAAGGATGATTATAAAATCAATGAGTGAAAGTACCAGATAAGGGACCGCCTTGGCAATCAATACCATTATCGGTTTGAATGGTGACACCAGCAAAATCTCCATAGTGCCCAACTCTTTCTCCCGTACCACAGCCACAGAGGTAAGCGCCGTACTTACAATCATAAAGATTAGTGCAATAACACCGGGAATAAAGTTGAGCGAGCCATTTTGAGTTTCGTTGTAGAGTTGCCTGGTTTCTGGGATAATCTGATAAGAAAGCCTGGAAGTGGGATTGTTTTCCTGCTGGTAATTTGCAATAATAGCATTGAGGTAAGTGGTGACAGTGGCTGCGGTATTGGGGTCTGAGCCATCCGTAATCAACTGGATTTTTGCGCCTCCGGGACTGTATATATCACTACCAAATTTTGCAGGGAATATTAATGCACACTTGATGCTGCCTTCCCTAAACTGTTTCTTCAGCTCATCATAATTAATGGCCGGAGAGCTCATTTTAAAATTGGTGCTGGCATTGATTTTATTGATGATCTGCTGGGACTGTACATCGTTTGCATTATCCAGCACTGCCAATCCGATATTCTTGACCTCGCTACTGAGCGCAAAACCAAAAAGAACAATCTGGACAATAGGCATCCCAAAAAGGATGAGCAAGGTCCGCTTATCCCGGAAAACGTGGTAAAACTCTTTTCGTATAAATGCAAATAACTGTTTCATTTCCTGACATTAAGGATGATTAATAAAATCTAAAAAAGGAAGGTTTCACCATAAAGCCAATCCGAATCATACTGGTTCGTTGCCTATAATCTACAAGGCTCTCTGCGTAGCCCTGCCACCACTGCACCGTCCAATAAAGGTTTCTTTTGACCGACGGGCGGAAACTGAGGGTTGTCATGAGGCTGCCTTTGGTATCCCAACTGGCACCTTTTCTCGCCGTGAGATCAAGAATAAGAAGGTCTTTTTTAATTCCCCACGAAAACTGTGCTTCAGAATAGCCAATGTATTTATTAAGATCTGGGTTATCACTGCTTTTAGAAGGTATATAGATTTTAAGC
This sequence comes from Epilithonimonas sp., assembly GCF_056329745.1. Classification (NCBI taxonomy): domain Bacteria; kingdom Pseudomonadati; phylum Bacteroidota; class Flavobacteriia; order Flavobacteriales; family Weeksellaceae; genus Epilithonimonas; species Epilithonimonas sp. Next base: position 54,351 of record NZ_JBWEYV010000003.1, read on the forward strand.
GTCGCATTCAGTCTGTCTGAGAACAAATGAGAATAACTAATTCCCACAAAATTCCAGCTGCGAGAATAGATGCTGTCCCGGCCATTAGACTCGTGCTCTACACTCAGGGTTACCACACCCGTGAGGTTCCCCTTGGTATAAATAGGTTTTACCAGCTGTAAACCCGGATTATAATTGGTTTCGGCAAAAGGACTAGATTTTTTGTAAATATCCCAAAACGATTTTTGGGTATAAGTCAGATAAAAATAAGAACCCCATACTATAGGCCTGTTCTGGATTCTCTGCTTGAAACTGAACTGGAATTTGGCATCCGAATTATCCTTATCAGGCTTATGATCCAGTGGGATGCCACTGATGAAATAATTATCCTTAAAAATAGAAAATGCCGGTGATTTGCTGATATAATACTCGGTGCTGTCTTTGCTTAGGTTGGCCTGTGCCAGCAAAGCCTGCGATAAGAAAAACATCCCCAGAAAAGACAACAGCACCCTCTTGAAATTTTTATTGTTATTGATTATCATATTTTTTAATATGTAAATAAATCTGCCCTTTACCATCATTGTCAACTATTAATCCGAAGCTCTTACTGCTCCTCTTGCCAGCTGGAAAAAAACCTCATCCATAGAATCGGTCTTAAACTGATGTTTGAGATTACAAGGGCTATCCAGTGCCTCTATCCTGCCATCTACCATTACACTGATCCTGTTGCAGTACTCGGCTTCATCCATGTAATGCGTTGTTACGAAAACGGTAATCCCATTACCTGCCGCCTCATATATCATGTCCCAAAACTGCCGCCTTGTTACAGGATCCACACCACCGGTAGGCTCATCCAGAAAAACAATTTGTGGTTGATGGAAAATAGCTACCGAAAACGCCAGTTTCTGTTTCCACCCCAGAGGGAGCTCGCCCACCATTTTTTTTGCTTCATTCTCCAGTCCCAGTTTTTGGATCAGTTCCCTGCTCCGTTCTTTGATTTCGGGGCGGGTTACGCCATACACACCGCCGTAGAATTCGATATTCTCCAGGATAGTCAGGTTATCATACAGGGAAAATTTCTGGCTCATATAGCCAATATTTTTCTTGATGCTTTCCTGCTGTTTGTATACATCAAAACCAGCAACAAAAGCCTCACCTGAGGTGGGATAAGACAGTCCGCACAAGATGCGCATGGCTGTAGTTTTGCCGGCTCCGTTAGCACCGAGGAACCCAAAGATCTCCCCTTTCTCCACATCAAAAGTAATGTTATCTACCGCCTTAAAATCCCCAAACTGTTTTGTTAGATCTTTACAGATGATTGCTTTGTTCTCAGACGAACGTTGAGAGTTAAAAGCTGACCGTTCTTGCTCCATTTCAATTATATTTTATCGAGATTAAGCTTTGTAGTGTGATAATGTATGCGGGCATTTCAACTTTCATTTTCTAATTTTCCATTATTATCATTTTCATTCATCAGACAGATAAAACTATCCTCCACTGTTGGTTTTATGACTTTTACCTCCACAGCAGAGTAGTTATTTTGCTTTGCCAATTGATTAACAACTTCTTCACCGTTCTTATCATCGGATTTAAGGGTCAGGTGAATGTATTCCCCAAATGCAAAACAGCTCTCTACCCGCCCGTCATTTCGCAGATCTTGCAACAGCCTGTATATATCATCCGCTTTTGCTGCGAACAGTGTTTTTGGGAAATTGTTGATGATCTTCTCGGGAGTATCAATAGACATGACCTTGCCATTCTGTATCAGCGCAATCCTGTCGCAACGAGTGGCTTCATCCATATAAGGCGTAGATACCACGATGGTAATGCCCTGCTTTTTAAGTTTGTCCAACATATCCCAAAACTCTTTTCTGGACACCACATCCACACCGGTTGTAGGTTCGTCCAGAAACAACACTGTCGGTTTATGGATTAAAGCACAGCAAAGCGCCAATTTTTGCTTCATGCCCCCAGACAGTTTACCCGCCCGGCGGTTGTTGAATGGTTTGATTTGATCGTATATATCACTGATAAGGTCGTAATTCTTCTCAATGGTCGTCCCAAAAACTGTGGCAAAAAATGATAAGTTCTCCTGCACCGTCAAATCCTGATAAAGTGAAAACTTACCGGGCATATAGCCTACAATATTCCTAATTTCGCGGTATTTGTCTACAACATCCAAACCCTCTACACTTGCCGTTCCGCTGTCTGCCAACAATAAAGTGGTAAGAATCCTAAACAAGGAAGTCTTGCCTGCACCATCCGGCCCTATCAGCCCAAACAGCTCGCCCTTTTGGACTTCAAAAGACACATCGCTGACAGCTGTTAGCTCGCCCTTGTTATAGGTTTTGGTGATATTTTTTACACTTACGGAAATCATTCTACAATTTTGAATATTTTACTATTGACCGAAAATCACTTCCCCATACATCCCAATCTTTAAAAAGCCATCGTTTTTAACATGAACCTTGATGGCATACACCAGGTTGGCTCTTTCGTCTTTGGTCTGTATGGTTTTGGGTGTAAACTCGGATGTTGCAGAAATCCAGCTTATTGTTCCCGGGTATTCTTTGTAACCCTCTTTACCATCATCTATCCTTACTTTAACCTTCTGCCCCACCTTGATTTGTGGCAATTGGTTTCCGGTAACATAGGCTTTCAGATCCAGATGTTCTGTATTGGCAATTTTGTAGAGCGGCTTACCGATGGTTTGCATCTCGCCCTGTAAGGCATAGCTGGTTAAGACCGTCCCTTTAAGAGGGTTAATGATTTGGCCTTTATCAATCTGCTCCTGCAGCTGGGCTGCGGCTTTTTCGAGTGGCCCTTTTTCGCTCAGGATGCTTTTGTTTTGTACACCGGTATTATAGGTATTCAGTTTTAGCTGCTGTGCGGTTACCGCTATTTGCCTTTTCAACTGGATAATGGCAGCATTGATATCATCTAGTTGTTTGCGGGTAGCGGCATCTGCTTTTACCAAGTTCTCTGTTCGGGTTCGCTCTTTCAGTTGCTGATCCAGCTGCGCCTGCTGTACTTCCAGCTGGCGGCGTACCAGCTCTGCCTGATCATTAGGCGCAACAGTTTTCTGGGACAGTGCCGCTATGCTTGCTTCGGTTTGTTGCTTTTGTATTTTAAGTACAGAAACATCAATTTGCCCCACATTGCTGCCGGGTTGCAGCTGCTGCCCTTCTTTAACAGTGTAAGTCTCTAGAACCCCATTTTGCTGGGCGGAGATGATCACTTCATCGGCTTCAAAATTCCCCGATGCATCATACTCTGTTTTTTTACTGCAAGACAAAACGAATGCTGCAGCCAGAAAAAGTATTGTTGTTTGTTTCATATTGATTCTTTTTATTCTGTTATACACTACGGCTTGGTGTTTCAATTTCCTGATTTAAATTTGAGATTATATTGCGCTTGTAGCAGTTGCAGCTCATGAATCTTGAGGTTTTGCCTTGCCACATTTTCATTATTGAGTTTCTGGATATACTCATGGACGGTTATAACACCGTTGGCCAACTGGGCAGAAGCCGATTTTGTAACAGCTTCCCTTAACAGAATTGTTTTATTATCCTGATCAATCATAAGCCCGTATTTGCTCACATTTTCCTCCTGCTGCGCCATGTCCAGCTTCACGCTTTGGAGGAAACTTTCCCGGTCAACATCAGCTGTCTGGCTGTTAATTTTGTAAATGTTGCGTTGGTCTCTAACTGTGTAAAGGTTACCCAGATTCCAGTTAAGACGCAGGCCGGTAATGTACCAGGCGCCAAAATCATTGGAAACGGGATTGAGTGTTGGGCGGCCATAAGCCCCTTGAAAAAAAGCTTTAAGCGTAGGTAAGTAACCGGATTTAAGTTGACTGGACTGAATTTCGCTGAGGTTTTTTTGGAGATTGAATTGCTCCAGTTCTGGGCGTCTGATATCACCAGTAGACAAGACCGGCTCTGGTTTAGCAAGTTCCGATGCATCTGCCACCACCTGACCTATCAAGATGGACAGCATTTTCAGATACGCCTGCCGGTTTCCAGCATAGTCTATATTGGTTAGTTTCGTGTTCTCAATCTCCGCCTTCAATTCATTTACATCACTTGCATAAGCCGTTCCGTATTTATAGGCAGCTTCGGTTTTATCGAGCTGGGTCTGCAGGCTGGCGATTTTCAAATTGTTAAGTTCTAGCTGCTCACCCAGCAGAAAAACAGAGAAAACAATATTATTGATTCTTTCATTTACCTGATAAAGTTGGGTTTTTATACCTTGCACCTGCAATTCGGTATTAGCTTTTGTAAGTTCATTTTGATAATGCACATTGCCCCCATCGTATAGCAGCTGCTCTACTTCGCCAGCGATTCTGTATTGGTCTTTGCTGAACTCCGGCGGCGCAATACCAATAGCCGAGGTATTATTGCCCAGCAGCGCACCATAATCCACCACCTGGGACTGGTAGGTGGCCTGTCCACTGATATTAAGTTGTGGCAGGAATTTTTTATTCGCATTCCTGATAGTATAATCGGCAGATTTATTGATCAAATCTAGCTTTTTCACCACGGGATAATTTTGCTTAGCCAGCGCATAGCATTGTTCCAGAGTTAGTTTCCCCGACTGTGCTTTCAGATTCGACGTCAGAAACGAGACAGCAACTACAAGCAAGAGAACATTGATTTTATTTAAAAACATAACATACATGTTAAATTAAAATTTATAAATTTTTATTCAAAATTGAACAATAGATTTAATCATATGATTAAAGTAAAAGCAAAAAAAATCAGACCTTCATCATGGCTTTAATCCAAATTGGAATATTTTTTTTACGCTCCTGCATCATTTGATCAAACATTTTATTATCTACCTTACCTAATTCTTTCAGCATAGGTTGCGCAATAAATGGAAAAATTACTAATCCCATTAGATTCATCAGGAACTGTAACGGATTAGACTCTGACATACTACCGTTTTTTACAGCCGCCTGATATTGGTTCATAAAGACAGAGCTCAACACGGTGTCTCCTATAGGCAATTTTTCTAATAATTTCTCCGGGTTATTTCTAATCTCACTTAAGATAAATAATGGAATCACGGGCTCTTCTGAAAGAAAATTAATATAATTAGAGGCAATCAACTCAATTTTTTGCTCGAGTGTGGTACTGTCATCGTTCAACAAAGGTGTCAACTGTTTTAAAAATCCGGACATTGTTTCTGTCATGATCAAACCAAACAGTTTTTCTTTGCTCCTAAAGTAATAGTTGAGGAGCGCCAGATTGATACCAGCTTCTTCTGCAATATCTCTGGTTCTGGTAGCAGCATAGCCTTTCTCATGAAAAACCTTCCTAGCAGCCTCTTTAATTTTGTTTTCCGTTGAAGAATCCTGCGATGTCTGCAGTTTCTTTTTAGCCATTTTCTAAGCGTTAAAGTCTACAAATATATAAAAATTTTAAAAACTACTAATTTGTTTTAATCAAATGATTAAATTTTAATAATAACTAAAATAGGCTTGAACAGTTTTTTTCGGTTGAAATGATTTTGATTATGTTAGAAAAAAAAACAAAAAAATTGTAATTCCCGATAATACAATTTTAAAATCTTATTATCGGTTCATGGTTTTAAGATAAAACCTTTACAATAGTAATGTGATTGATATTTTTTGACTATAATTTTGAGAAAATTTTAGAATTTAAAAAGGCTCTTGATAAATGCTTTATTCAGGTATTTATCAACCGGATAAATTTTGAGGAAATAATTACCTACAAATAACAGTAGTAAAACAACTCCCGGCTTGTAGAATAGGTTGATAAGATTAAGCTTAAAATCCGGCAGAAAAATGGCTACATTAATGGAGATACAGCCTAAAATTAGGGCGTATATCATCTCAATGCCCAATGGAAATACCTTGAATTTTATGTAATTAAAGCTAATCTTAATAATATTGAAAAGGGATAACGAAATGGCGTAGGCAATGGCAATCCCGAAGATCCCAAAATTGGTATGCTTTAGGAAGATCATGTTGAGGCTCACCGTTAAAACAGCCAGAATCAACATGACTACAATATTGAATTTGTAATATCTTGACAATGAAATAATATGCCCGTTAAACCCTGTAGCCAAATCAAATAGCATGGCAAACCCCAAAATCCAGAGAACAGGTTCTGAGGCACGCAAATCTTCACCATTCTTCATAAAATCCGCTAGGTAAGGAAATCCTACAACAATGCAACAAAACAACACCAGACCGAGGAAAAATAAACTCAGCGAGGTCTTCTTATGAAACCTGTCCAGCTCGTTATAATCACCATTGGCAAGGACTTTATTGATAATTGGTGCAGAGATGTTGAACAACCCCATCTGCGGTACAGTAATCAGCGATATGATTGAATAAATATTACTGTAAATCCCATTCTCCTCGAAGCTGATAAATTCACCAATCATGTAGTTATCAATATTGATAGCGATATAATTCCCGATATTCCCCAAAAAACCGAAAAGGCTGTAGGTTAAAATCTCCTGATAAAAATTGTCTTTTCTAAAGTAGCTTAGGTCAAAATCTGGTCTGAACTTCTCCAGCCGATTGGTGTACAAACCATAACCCGCCAGCGAAACAAAGAACATCAGAAAGAAAAACCCGTAGGCCGTTTTCTCTGCAAAGCCCATAAAGAAAAACAAACAGAAAGCGCCAAGGTTAGCGATCTTAGGAACAAAATTTTCAAATATGTTGGGAACAACAATCCTTTTGTAATTGGTCAAAAACTTATTAAGTACCGATGAAAGTGCCAGAACCAATGCCAGAGGGAGAATCAGGTTTTTCATTTCCCACAGGCGTTGTTTCTGCAACTGTGGAAAAATCCAGCTCAATAAAAAGTAAGCCCCAACAAATATGACAAAATTAAAAATGACTGCTAACAGAGAAATCGACAGCATATTGTGATGCTTACCATCCGCGCGCACTTTACTGAAAAACTTGACATTGGAAAATGACAAACCAAATACAATAACAGGGACAATCATCTCCGCAGTGGGCAGGATATAGCGGAGTTTCCCGTAAAACTCCATATCGTAGGGGAAAATGAAAATCGCCGAAAAAGTTCCCAGCAAAAAACCGAGATAACCGATAATCGAATATTTTACACCTTGCCTTGCTACAACGCTCATACTTTCTATAAATGATGATTGATAATTGATAAATTTTATTCAACCAGATTAGGGCTTATTAGCCTCTGGTAGAAAAATAATATTGTTGATATAATCCTTATAATTCTTGACCTGATCCGGATTTTGTTGAGCCAGAAACTCTTCTGTTAGCAACTGTGGTTTCAACGTCTGGAGATCCAGATAATTGGCAGTATAGCCCCAGCCCATGATTTCTGTGATGAGTGACCAAAGATCATCATGGTGGTGGCGCTGCTCCATCTCTACCATGAGAATGGGTTGAAATTTTTGAATTGTTTTTCTGGCACCACGCAGAGTCTGCATCTCGTTTCCTTCTACATCAATTTTGATAAAATCAAGCTTTTTTAAACTGAGGTTAAGATCATCCAAAGGTTTTACCTGAACTTTTTGAATAATGGTTTTTTCTTCATTTTTTTCTTTGATCGAAGTCTGCAAAGTCCCTCTTGTATGGACTTTCTCACCATTAATTACCGGAATCTTGAATTCTGCAACCGTTGAAATATCCGACAAAGCCACAGCATTCAAATTAACCTTAGGAAAAAGTCGATTTAATCTTCGGAATAATTGAGGATTAGGTTCGAAAGCGTAGATGTTTTCAGGTCTCAGATGCTTTTCCAATACATAAATATAGGCTCCAACATTAGCTCCTATGTCCATAAAAACCGCATCTTTATCAAGAACGTCTTGGATCCACAAAAACTCAGGCTCTACCTTTCTTTGCAACAAGTTATGAGGCGTCAGGTTATTCAGCTTTTTGAAAAACCTGCTTTTGTAGTAAGATGGCGAAATGTATTGTAAATTCTCAGCTAGCCGACTGTAAACGCTCATAGATCTCTGTCATAAGATAGGAACGGCAAAGAAAAGGCATTTATTTTATAAATCATAAAATTTTGTTAAAAAATCAATAATCTATTCCAAACAATTGCCATATTTATCTTTTGACAACATTGATCATGATAATGAGTGGAAACATCTAACCTAATAAGTCTTCGTCATATCACCTGGAATTACCAGGTTAAAGTCTGTCGGAATAAAATCCTTTTCAGGCAAAGGTAATTGGGTATTTTCGGATTCAAAAACGGAAATCACGGCAATTTTTAGTTTGGGGTTGAGCTTTTTCAGATACCAGTAGATTCCACCATATTGTTTGCTATGGTAATCACCATTATAATGGATAAAGGTTTTACCCGGCTGCAGGTTTTTGAAGATCGATTCTGCCATTGTAGCATCCTTCACCGCCTGAGCCGAGATGAAATTCATTAGCTTCATTTCATCAACATGATCGCCCATCAGGGATTTCATTTCTTTGTAGCCTGGTGTTTCCAGCGTCACATCTATTGGTAACGGGGCAATCCATTTCTTTTCATTTTCCGGCAAACCATTCAGGCTTGCAATGCCACTTTTGGATGTTTGTGAAGCATATTTTCGTGGGACATTGGTAGCAATAAAAGCCAGCTTTTTATCTTTTGCAAAATCAAGTAACGGGCGATAATCGGTTTCGTAATTTTTCCAAAGCCTTACGGAATCCTTTAGGTTTTTGGGATCTATTTTTCCTGCAAGGTAAGCATCAAGGCTATTTTGATTATCCCTCTCAAACATCTCGGCACCCAAAATAATTTGCCCATTTTTTTTATTGAACAAGGCTTCTGTAATCCGTTTTTCCAACCAATGATTAATGGCATCATTATGATGTTCGCCAATCAAAACCACATCATAATCTGCTAAGTTATTCACCATTTTTTGAGCATTTATACCTTTGGAATTTTTATCGTAAAACTTAAAGGCTTCAAATTCCTGCGCGTAAAATTTACTTAAACTAAAAAACAATATAAAAAGCAATAACTTCCTCATATAAAACTATTTAAAAAAGCCATTCTAAAGTCAATTAAAACCTAAGAATGGCCTTGTCAATATTACTAATAATAAATTCTATTTACAAATTAGCCACCAAGTTTTTCCATTCTTTAAGTTCGGGAACGCCAGGTTTTCTTTTACCAAAAAACTGTACTATAAAATCACCATTTTTGTTGAAAACCTCTACCGAGGTTACCTCGCCATCTTCGGTGGGTTTTTTGGTAACCCATGTTTCTGCAATCTTGGTTGTGTCTAGGTGAAGGTTAAAATCTGGATCCATCACATTGAACCATTGCTGATGCCAAAGCGTTTTTTTCACTTCGCCGGTATGAATTTGGATAATCCCTCTATTCCCCACAAATACCATAATCGGGATATGTTTTTCTGAAGCGTCTTCTAGCAGGTTGACCACTTTGGAGTTATCCACTTTATGTGCAAAACCTTGTGGTGCCAATCTCAAAGCCTGAGTTCTGCTGACCCCAAATTTTCGCGTCATCATAAAGAAATCATGTGTATCTTGGAGGTCTTTCCACGCCTGTTGGAACCCTGCAATATCGATCTCTGAATCCGGTTTTTCTGCCGGTTTTTCCGCTACTGCTTCTGTTAAGATTTCCGGCGATTGTACATCAGATTTATATTTCTCCGTCAAAGCATCAAATTCGGCTTCGTTGCTTTTATTCGTCAGGTAAATCTTGTGAAGCGCAAGCCCGTCTTTACCAAAAAACTGAAAGCTTTTCCGGTCTCCTTCTATTACGGAAAACCCAAACTTCCACGCATTGATAAAAATCCTAAGATCAATATCCTCACTCACAAACACCTGCCCGTGCGGATTGCTGAAATCCGGATTTTGATAAACGCCCTTTCTCTCATGCACACATTCGTCATTCCTCGTCAATGCCATCACTTTGTCCAAACTTTCCACTTCCTGCAACAATGCAGCAAAATCTGGTTTCAGGACTGTAACGCCTTCTCCTACATTGGTAGCCAAAAGCTCAGCCTCGCTCACGCCCAATTCCTGCGCGGCATTTCTTATTCTTAGATGTGGGTTATCTGCCTTTAACGATGCCCATTTTTCTTTTAAATCACTTACTAATATACTCATATTTATAAATTTAATTTGTTATTTTTTATCCAAATAATATCATTGTATCCTGATGAACAGGATGTTTGCAAATGGTGCATGGGAAATTATAAGCCTTACTGATATTCTCCTGGGTAAAAACCTGTGATGGAGAACCATTAGCCAAAACCTCCCCATTTTGCATTAGTAAAACCTGATCAGCAAAACGTGCCGCAAGATTTAGGTCATGCAAAACTACAATTGCCGTATTACCATTTTCTGTGAAATTTTTGATTAATCCCAACGTCCTGTATTGATGCTTGACATCCAAATTATTAAGAGGTTCATCCAAAAATAAGAGGCGATGTGCCAACTCATTATCTAGCTGCGCCAGGACTCTTGCCAGGTGCACGCGCTGCTTCTCCCCTCCAGAAAGTGAATTGTAGTCGCGGGATGCAAAATGGAGAACATCGGTTTCCTTCATTGCTTTGTCTGCCGACTCAAAATCAACATTATGTGGCTGGGAATTGAAATACGGATAACGCCCCATCATCACCACATCTTTTACTAACAAAGGAATGTCCTGCGCATTATGTTGGGAAAATTTAGCTTTATGAAGAGCAAGATTATCCACCTTCCAATCGCAGAGTTGTTTACCTTTGAAATCAATTTTCTGCGTCGTTTTAATCTCGTTAGCCAATATATTCATCAAGCTGGATTTGCCGGCTCCATTGGGACCTACAATAGCCAGAAAACGACCGTAACCTACTTCTATATCAACACCTTTCAGAATGTTGATTTTCTGATTTTCATAATTAATCTGATGCCCCCTTATCATCTCAAATTATTTTTGAATTTTAATAAAATAGCAATAAAAATTGGCCCACCCATCACGGCTGTCAAAATTCCGATCGGCAATTCCGACGGAGCAACCATAGTCCTGCTGAGCGTATCTGCAAACAACAGTAATATGCTGCCACCAATCGCCGACAAAGGCAAAATAAAATGATAATCTGAACGGAAAAGAAATCTCAAAATGTAAGGTACGATCAATCCTATAAAACCAATCGTTCCGGAAAACGCTACACAGCTGCCTACCATCAGCGCCGTAAGCACCACAATCTGTTTTTTTAGCCTCTCAACGTTTATTCCTAAATGTTGGGCATCTTTCTCCCCTAACATCATAGCGTTGAGAGCTTTGCCCTTTGGCAATAATACAAGGTAAGAAACTACTAAAACAACAAAGAGAATCGCATTTTTTGTCCATGTTGCAGCGGCTAAACTACCAAGATTCCAGAAGGTAAGATCACGCAACTGATCATCCTTGGAAATATAAATAAGCATCCCGGTAATGGCAAAACCTATGGCTGTAATGGCCACACCACTTAAAAGCATCATCACAACATTGGTTTTACCGCCTGAAGTTGAAATTCGGTACACCAAAATCATTGACAGCAAAGCCCCGACAAAAGCGGAAATACTCACCAAAGAAAACCTCATCCATTCCGGCAGATAGTCTTGAAAAGTATGCCCCAAGACGATCGCAATAGCTGCTAATAGTGTAGCGCCGGAAGTTAAACCTATTAAGTCTCCTGTTGCCAAAGGGTTTTTGAACATCCCCTGCAAACTTGTCCCGGACACAGCCAGCATACTCCCTATAAGAACAGCCATAACAATTCTTGCAGCACGGACTTCCCAAATGACATATTTTTCACTAAGAGAAAGAGCAGAATCACCGGTGATGAATCTCCAGAAAACCTCATAAGCCGAAGATTTCCCAAAATCGTAGACTCCGATATTTAATGCTAAAACCATCACAATTAGCAATAAAATGATAACGACTACGATATAAAATGTAAGACTTCTTGATTTCAAAATGCTAAGTTTTGTCCGTATCCCAGCTGGGATGATTAATATTTGAATCTACAGATTCTTAATATTCTTATTTTGTTTTTTCTACCAAAAGTTTGTTTAGGCTGAGTGCAGCTTCACCAACCCTAGGCCCGAAAGATGATAGCAATCCGCCATCCAATGCAATTACTCTTTTGTTTTTCCCCGCATTAGTTTGGGAAACGCCCGGCATTTTAAGCGCACCTTCTAAGCCGCCTGAACCCTGCAATCCGCTAGTAAAAAACAACAAGACATCAGGATTGGCCTGCACTACGGCTTCTGGTGTTAATGGTTTGAAATCTTCGAAACCGTTGGCTGCATTTTGCCCGCCTGCTATCTCTATAATGTTAGCCATAGGTGTGTTTTTGCCCGCTACCATCAGCATATTGCCTCTGGCATAGATGAAAAGAACTTTTGGCTTCTTCGCAATAGGCTGAATTTGCTTTATATCTGCATCTATTTTGTCATCAAGTTTTTGGTAATCTGAATTCCCAAGGGCTTTTGCTACCTGCGCGATGAGTTTTTTGGTTCCTTCTATGGTATATTCTTGCTGAAAAACATCAGACTTGATCCCAGAAGATTTGATTTTTGCCAAAAGATCTTGGTTAACATCTTTATCAGACGCTAAAATCAAAGTTGGGTTAAGTGCCATAATAGGCTCAATAGTCATAGAGCGCACATGTCCCAAATCCTTTGCTGTAGCTTTTAAACTTTCTGGATAGGTGCTGGTAACGTCTGTCCCCACAATCTCTTTTTCGTGACCCAATGCTGCTACAATCTCTGTAACACCACCGCTAATGCTGACAATCTTTTGATTAGATACCGGCTTTTCGGTTGATTGCCCCTCAGAAGCCACCGCTTTATTATCATCTTTTTTGCAGGCAAAACCTACTAGTAGAATGGCTGACAATGCAGCAATTTTAATGTTTTTCATAATTATTTAATTAGTATTTAGAGTTTATTAAAGTGGTTTATATTCAAACTGAGGGTAACCGCGGACGCCTTCTAGATTGGTCATCCTATTAAATTTTATTTTGTAATAAAGCCCGTCTGAATCCCTAACTATATAAAAACGGTCGCCATAGACCTCGATCCCGTTTGTACCTACAGGATTTCTCCAGTTGGAGCCTATGATACGCTGGTCATTAAAAATCAGTCTTGAAATATCAATATCCGCAGCTTTGAAATTATTGTAATAATCCGATGCGTTAACGGCCGCTGGTACATTAACCTGATAAGCACCAACATTTCCTAAAACATTGTGGGTTACAAAATCTGCATAAGCATAACTTCCAGCCCCTGGAATAATGTTCGTAAAAACTGTGAAGCTTAAATCCCAATTCTTTTTTTGAGGTTGCACCGACACTTCGGAGTTGGTTTCAAAACTGAAAAATGTATAATTGTAATCCGGTTTTTTTGCCACTACAAATTCTTTGTGCGTAGTATCGTTAAGATTAGCATATTTAATTTTATAACCATTACCACTTCTAAGTACTTGAATTTTTTTCCACCCTCTTGGATCGCCGCTGTAAGTTGTAGATCCAACGGGTACGGTGCCATTATAGATACCTTTACCCAAGTTTAAAATATAAATTGCGTTGTCTGAATCATTGGCACTGACCTCAGCGATAGCCGTTTTACCATTTATTTCACCACGAACGTTGTCTATATACTGTTCGTTATCAGTATCAAAATTAGCAACCTGTACTTTTTTCTTTAATAATGCTACAGAAGATTCCGTGACGGCATCGATATCCGTGGCTCCATCTATTTTTCCTGCTGCCATGAGCAAAGACGTGTTCATCACCACTTTGAAAGAATCACCAGAATAAAAACCTAAATCCCACTTCGTCCTGGCCGTCGTTGTCATGTCACCTGTGCTCAAATCTATCCAAACCTGGTTAGGCTGAGAGGGGCCTCCAACTGCTGGCTGTAACATTTTTCCTTCGAAGCGTGATACTGCAACAGGATCTTCATTGTCATTAATACAAGATTGCATGGTCGCAAAACTCAACAAAATGATCGCATATAAAATATTTTTCATTGGTATTTTCTTATAGGTTATAAATTAAACGCGCAAAAAAGCTTCTGCCATAAAACATATTCATAAGGCTTGCTGCTGCATTGTGAGCATCCCCAGTATTAGTGGTATTTGTAATCTGCTTGACATCAAGAATATTTTTGACTCCAGCTGTAATTTCGAAATGATTATTAAAAAAAGGCTGAGAAATGGTAGCATTCAACATATTAAAACTGCCAATTTTTCCTATTTCGTAAACCGCGTTGCCACTTGTATCCTGGCTTACCATTTTATAAACCCTGCTTTCCCCATTATATTTATAATAGATGGCAAATGATGTTTTTGCTTTTGGCAACTTGTAATTTAAGCTGGCGTTAGCTTCTGGATAGAAATAAAAATTATCTGGTGAAACCGAGTTAGTTGCATATAATGACTTGGATATGCCCGCAAAAGAAACACCGGCGTTGAAAGAAAAATCACCCTTTCGGTAACCAAAGCTGGCGTTGATAGGAATGGTTCTGTACTTATCTACATTAATATATTTATACTGCAATGGCGTAAAGTTGAAAACTGCAGATTCGATTCGGTTTTCCAGATAGATAATCATTGCAGAGAAGCTTGCTGTAAAACTCCTATTAGAATTGTTATCGCTGTAATCCCAAAATAAAGCACCAGTATAGCCATTTTCAGGTTTCAAATTCTCATTCCCACGGATATCATGGTTAGCATCTACCATATAAGTGTACAGTTCATCATAGGTGGGAAGTTTATTGGCCGTACCGCCAGAGATCCTGAAATCTGATTGGCCGGAAGCCAATCTTACCGCCAATGAATAATTATATAAATTTTTAAACTTATCACTTACTGTAAGACGCGCTCCTGGCCTTATGTAGAGATTGGGTAATGCATTCCATTCGGCAGAGAAGAAATTAGCATAATTAAAAATAGTTCTTCTTACATTATTCCCGTTAAACCGGCCAACACTGGCATCTGCAAAGCCATTGGTTCTATCCAGCTCATAGCCTAGCTGGAAATTAAATTTGTCACTATCCAAAAAGTTGGAAAACATCCCCCGGGAGTATAAGGTATTGATGTCGTAGTACGTTTTCTTGTTGTCTCGGGATGATTCTGCCCGGTTAGGAACATCGTAGATATAATCCTGCAACTGTTTTTCCTGTTTTTGGTAAGAAAAATCCCCCACATAATTTATCTGACCCAACTTACTTACAACATTCAACTGATGAAGCCAACGATTGGTAAAATAATCACGATCCCTGCTTATAAAAGTCCTGTCTCCACCAGCATAGCTAAGCAATTCTGTATTAGGATTTCTGTAATTGATTTCTTCTTTTAGCCAGTTGACCTTATAAAAGACAGAAGTGTTTTTATTGGAGTATTTGACGATGCCATTGGAATTAATCTGGTCTTTTGGCTGCCAGTCGTAACCTCGTTTTCCGTTGCTGTTTTCATCAAAAAAGCGGTATCCATTCTTAGAGCCTTCATAACCCTGAAAATCGTTATGGTTAAAATCTAAACCTACGTACCAATTGCTATTTATATTGTAACCCAGATTTAGATTCTGTACATGTCGCCCTTTGCCTCTTTTATACCAGTCATAGCCTTTGCCTACCGTCTCTTCCTGCAAAGCTAATGTTGCCTTTACCTTTTTTGAAGAATTTTTCTTAGTAATAATATTGATAACACCCGCCAATGCATTGGTACCATATTCCACACCCATAGAACCACGCACAATCTCTATCCTTTCTATATTATCAAGGCTAATTTTGGTAAGATCGATAAGATTGCCCAGCCCCTCATCGTTCACAACAGGAATATTATCTATAAGCACCTTGGTATACGCACCGCCAAGCCCCAAGATATTCGCAAAAGAACTACCACTAGAAGAGTTTGGAACAATCAGCATATTGAGGTTTTGGTTAAGAACTTCAGACACATTGGTTGCCGCCATATTTTTTATAGTTTGTGCATTAATCACCTCTACTTTGTATAGGGATTTGTTGATTGACTGCGGACTATACTGCCCGGTAACCACAACTTCTTCTATTGTTTTCCGGCTGAGTGTATCGGTTTGGGCAGATGCAAAACCCGTAATACAAAGGGATAAAGCACTTACTGTTAACTTCTTCATCAAAAAAATTTTTAGCAAATATAATATTTTATTTAGAATCAATAAAAATAATTTATACTTTTGTAGAATAGTTCTAAATAATAAATAATTAATACTTATGAAAGCAACATTACTTTTAGTCGGATCACTATTCTCTATGGTGGCACAAGCACAATTATCTACAATTGATGAAAATTTTAACAACTTTACAGCAGGAAGTAAGACCTTCCCTCAAAATGGATGGTCTGCTGTATTACCAACGGGACCGAAACAGCCGCAGCCAATGATGATTGTGACGGCAGGTACAGATAAGGCGATACAAGCTTACGCAGGCGGTAGTTCAAACATGCCCTTGTATCTTGTGACACCCCAAATTGTGACACCCGCTGGCGATAAAGCAATTTCTTTTGACACAGGATTGGTTGAATCTTCACCCGGCACTAGTACCATTCAAATTGGCTTAGCAACCAGCCCTACAGATATGTCAACTTTTGTTGCTGTGGGTAATCCAATACAAATTACCAGTACAACTATTCAAAATATAAAAGTTAATATACCAGCTTCATCGGGAACCTATCTGGTTATAAAGGAAACACCAACGATTGAACATACCGCTTTACAAATAGACAATGTAAAATATGACAGTAATTTATCCTTGAATGAAAGCAGCCTGATTGCAAATATGAAATTTGCTGTTTCATCAGATAATAATTTTTTAAAGTTTACTTCAGCCGAGGCAATTACCACAGCAAAGATTTACTCTGCATCTGGGCAAACGGCATTACCGACAAAAGTTACAAACAGTACCATAGATATTTCTAGACTTCAATCCGGGGTATATTTCATAATTTTAGAAAATAATAATGGAAACACTTTTAAGTCCAAATTCATTAAGAAATAACTTGTATTAAAACAAAGATAATTTTATAGGTGTGAAGTAACTACAAAACTGATCTTCAAATAAGCCCTATTTCTAATTTTATTCTTTATAAACCACCTTCGGGTGGTTTTTTATTATTTTGTAATTTGATAAAATAATGAGTATTTTTGTGAAAATAATGTAACAGCAGTGAATACCATTATCAATAAAAAAGTAAGCTTTCAGGATTTGGGTACCCGAGACTACCAGCCAACCTGGGATTATCAGGAAGAATTGCTAAAAAAAAACCTAGATACCAAAATCCATAACCGCGAGAACCCAGAGAATCAAAAAAATACTGAGAATCACTTACTTTTTGTAGAGCATCCGCATGTTTATACCTTGGGGAAAAGCGGGCACGAAGAAAACCTGCTGGCCAATCAGGATAAACTCAAAGAAATTGGAGCTACTTATGTCAAAGTCAACCGCGGTGGCGACATTACCTATCATGGTTTTGGCCAAATTGTAGGCTACCCCATTCTGGATCTGGAAAATTTCTATACAGACATCCACCGTTATATGCGCGACTTGGAAGAAGTCATCATCCGCACGATTGCCGAATACGGGCTGAAAGGCGAACGTTCCAATGGAGAAACCGGCGTTTGGCTGGATGTTGGCAAACCTTATGCAAGAAAAATCTGTGCAATGGGCGTCAAAGCTTCTCGCTGGGTCACTATCCACGGATTTGCGCTGAATGTCAATACAGA
Source organism: Epilithonimonas sp. (assembly GCF_056329745.1). NCBI lineage: Bacteria > Pseudomonadati > Bacteroidota > Flavobacteriia > Flavobacteriales > Weeksellaceae > Epilithonimonas > Epilithonimonas sp. The sequence continues at coordinate 72,063 of NZ_JBWEYV010000003.1, forward strand.
TATGAAATATTTTGAATACATCATCCCTTGCGGAATTACAGATAAACAGGTAACCTCACTTAAAAGGGAACTGGAGCATGAGGTCAATACAGAAGAAGTTAAAGGCAAGATCAAAAAACATTTTGAAGATGTTTTTGGCTGCGAATTGGTTTTATAAATGATGAGTGATCAACGATAATTGATTAATTTTGACTCTCATCATTTATGATCACATCGTCATTCCAATGTCTATTCCCTTTATTTTTCTGTAAAGATCAGTGGCATAATTATCGGTCATCCCGGAGACGAAATCTACCACCCCAAGCACTTTTTGGTAATCTGATCCTTCTTCATAAAAAAACTGTTTTGGGAGCAGCTTTAGGGCTTTTTTATCATAAGATTTTCGGTCATCCCCGGATTTGAGAATAGAAGGGATAAAATGATCCAGCAATTCATACATCACGTTGTAACCTGCATTTTCAATCTCGACAACAGCGCGGTGGTTGTAGATTTTATCAATAGAAAACTGCTCTATATCCTGCAGTGTATTATTTTCGGATTTATAAATATCCAGCAGCCCTTTTTCCAGGCGACCATCCAAAATAAGATTAAGATTAGATGTATAAAGTTCAATCGATTTGTTGATGAGTGCATTAATGACTTTAGCCCTCAGGTAAGATATTTTTTCGTTTTCGTTACTGATGGAATCCAGCTTCCGCTCAACCCTTCCGATGTCATCCGTTTCAGATTTAATCAACTCATAAAACAGGTTTTTGCAATCGCCTGTAGAGACAATTCCCAGCCTGTGGGCATCTTCCATGTCAATAATATTGTAACAGATATCATCAGCGGCTTCTACCAGCCATACAAACGGATGCCTTTTAAAAATATAAGGATCATCAGATTCCGGAATCATTTGTGTGCCTTTTGCAATCTCCAAAAAAATATCTTTCTCATTCTGGAAAAACCCAAACTTTTTGCGGTGCAACATGCCTTTTTTCTTTGCAATAGCTTCACAAGGGTACTTTGCAATGCTGGCTAAAGTGGTAAGCGTCAGTTGCGTTCCGCCAGCATCTTTGCCTTGCTGTTGCTGTGCCAGGACTCTGATCGCATTGGCATTCCCTTCAAAATTAACAAGATCTGCCCATTCTTTATCATTAAATTTTCGCTTGATATCACTCTCGTTTCTTTCAAAATAACTTGCAATGGCATCTTCGCCGGAATGCCCGAAAGCAGGATTTCCTATATCATGGCAAAGACAGGCTGCTGCTATCACATTACCCAAATTATGAAGGTAAAAATTACTGGAATCTTCCGTAAGATCTCCCGCAAAATGATCATGGAAAAACTCGCCAATTATACTGCCCAAACTGCGTCCTACAGAGGAAACCTCCAGAGAATGCGTTAACCTGTTATGAACAAAAACACTACCCGGAAGCGGAAAAACCTGTGTCTTGTTTTGTAGCCTACGGAACGCAGAAGAGAAAATAATCCGGTCAAAATCTCTTTGGAAGTCTGTTCTGGAAGCTTTAGTAAACGGGTTGTTACCCGTCCTTTGGTTTGTAAAAATTGTGTTAAGATTCATATCGATGTCAAAAATAAGGGATATTTTATTTTTATCGGAATAATATTTGATTTTTCAGGCAAAAATATCGCTATGCCAGAAGGACCAACCATTGTACTGATGAAAGAAGACCTTGTAAAATTTGAAGGTCAAAAAGTGTTTAATACCGGCGGCAATGCCATCCCGGATGTTAGCCGGCTTGTTGGGCAGAAACTTAAAGAGATCAAGCTATATGGCAAACAGACCTATTTGATTTTTGATCATTGCTGCGTGCGGATTCATTTATTGATGTTTGGCTCATATGAGGTGGATGAGCAGACCAAACCGGAAAAAAACCTGCGCCTCAGCCTGGAATTTAAAAATGGTAAAGCATTCTTCTACACCTGTTCCGTTAAGCTTTTGCCACTCGATTTTCTGAAAACCATAGACTGGGAAGCTGATGTGATGAGTGATATTTGGAACCCCGATAAAGCCAGACAAAAACTGAAATCCAATCCCGAAATAATGGTTTGCGATGCGCTGATGAATCAGGATATTTTCTCAGGCGTTGGAAATATTATAAAGAATGAAGTTTTGTTCAGGATTGGCTTACAGCCGGAAAGTATTGTTGGAAATATCCCGTCTGCCAAGATCAATGATTTAATAAAAGAAGTCCGTGCGTACAGTTTTGATTTCATGAAATGGAAGATGCAAAATACATTATCAAAACACTTTTTAGCCTATCACCAGAAAACATGTCCCAAGTGTGGAAATGCTATCATTGACAAAATAACTGGTCTTTCCAAACGCAACAGTTTCTATTGTGAAACGGATCAAAAATTATATTGATGATCTTTCTAAAATTGATAATTAAATATTAAAACATAATCCCGCTTCAGGAAAACTGAAGCGGGATTGTTATAGATATTGGGAAAGATCTACGCCGAGTTTCTGCTCGCGTTGATATTTCCAAACAGGGAACGCATTACCAGTTTTTCATAGGTTTCGCGGTCGCCTTCGTTTTTTTGTAGTTTGATGAGTGCATATTGTTGGATACTCAACAGCGGAAGGACAATTTTCTCCCTGATTTTCACAGACTTTCGGTTAAGAGGTTCTTCCTGCATCAGGATTTTGTATCCGGTAAGCTCCAGCATCATTTCTTTAGATAATTCAAATTCGGAGAACAGGATATTCCAAAATTCCCCAAACTTAGGATTATTCCGCATGTAATAAGTCAGCGGGAAATAAGTCTTATTCATAGACATCATCGAGTTGAGAACCAGCGTTTTGAAAAAATCAGAACCCTTATAAAGCGCCTGTACTTCGTCAAACCGGCCTTCGTCTTTCAGTGCTTTCAACGCAAATCCAAACCCGAAAAATCCGGGAACATTCTGCTTGAGCTGCGCCCAGGATCCAACAAACGGAATAGCCCGGAGATCTTCAAATTTCAGTTCAGATCCTGCGCCACGCTTGCTGGGGCGGCTGCCAATATTGGTACGTCCGTAATATTCCAGCGTGCTCATCTCTTGCAGATATGGCACAAACATAGGATGCGCCTTGAGATCAGAATATTTTTTATAACTAATTTCTGCCAGTTCAGAGATCAATTTTCTTTCATGCTCATCCAGATCTTTTTTGTGGCTTTTGAAAACGTCATTTTCTATACCAGCCGTCAATAACTGCTCAAAATTGAATTTTGCCTGATCTTTATTTCCAAAAACACTTGTGATGGTCTGCCCTTGGATTGTCAGCTCAATCTGGTTATTAGCAATTGTATTGCCCTGCGAGGCGTAAAAATCATGCGTCTTGCCACCTCCTCTTGCCGGCGGACCGCCACGACCATCAAAAAATATCACTTTTATACCGTTATCTTCGGATATTTTGGTCAGTTTTTCTTTGGAAGTATAGATTTGCCAGTTGGCTTTTAGGTAGCCTCCATCCTTGGTTCCATCGGAGAAACCAAGCATAATGATCTGCTTATTATTTCTCTTTTTAAGATGCTTTTGATAAACAGGATGGTTATAGAGTGTTTTCATCACTTCTTCGGATCGGTCAAGGCCTTCCATTGTTTCAAAAAGAGGTACAATATCAATATTGATCTCCTCTTCTGAATAACCACAAAGTTTCATCATCACATAGACATTCATCACATCCTTCACCTCATCAGAATTTGAAATAATGTAGCGGTGCATTCCCCTTTCCCCATTATTCTCCTGAATTTTACTGATGTTATAGATACTTTTCAGGGTCTCACAAGTCATCTCGTCTTCAAAATCCCCGGGATTCAATATAGCATTGCTGTCCAACAAGAATTTGATTTTCTCATCAGGCGTTTTATTATCACCGGAAAGACCGGAAACTTTGGCATAAATATCATCCATTACCTTTTGGTGAATCCTGCTGTCTTGGCGGATGTCCAAGGTTGCAAAATGGGTTCCGAAAATCCTCACCCTATCGCGGTAATCGTCTATCACATCACGGAAGAGTCCGTTATGTTCTTCTACAAGTATTTTTTCTGCTTTGTTGAGTTGTGAAATAATCTCTTCAGCGGAAATCTTAATATCTTTCTGGAAAATAGCAGCGTAAATATTCTTACTCAGTTCGTCCAAAACATCTACCACACCGCGGAAACTAAGGCGCCTTCTTACAATTTTGAGATGCCCGTAGTAATCTTTGAGAATAGAAATCCGAAGTTCCTCTGCCACCTGCATGGTAATATCTGCTGTTACAAAAGGGTTGCCATCGCGGTCGCCCCCTGGCCAAAATCCTAACTGAATAATATCCGGACTTGGTGTAAAATTAGAAGTCCCGAATACGGATTTAATTTTTTTGTACAACTCACCAATACTCTGATAGTAGACATACCGCAGGTAATAGATGATGCTCATGGCTTCATCCAAAGGTGTAGGCCGTTCTTTGTTGACAAAAGGTGTTTTCCCCAACTGCTGAAGCAATGTATCAATCTGCGTCACCGAATCATTGATAATAGCATCCCTCAAATCATGGATTATCCGCTGTACTGCATTGGGATAAAATTGCGTAGGGTGTGCTGTAAACACAATTTTAATAGCAAAATCATCCATTTTTTGGCGGATAGCTGTCAAATGATGTTCCTGCGTTGCACGGTCAGACATATTAAGGATTGTCCCAGGATCCGTCTCCAAATGGAGCTGCTGAAACGCTGCATCCTCTATACTGTCAAACAATACCACCTGTCTTTCTATGTACTGGATAATTTTAAAGAGCAATTCGGTTTTCTGCTCCTCGGTATCTAGTTCGGTATGTTTCTGGAAAAACTCTTCCACTATTTCCTCCGGTGATTTCCCCAGCTGGTAACCATCTTTACTTTCCTCATAAAGAAAAGGAAGAAGCATCCCAATATTTGTCATTTTATCATACGGCAAACTCATGAAGAGCGCATTGTAGATTTGAAACTTATTTTCTACAATCTGCCGGAATTTTTCAATTTTCTGATCATTTAGCATATAACAAATGTAAGAGATAAAGTCTTAACCTCCATCTATTGCTATGTTATTTTTACTTTAAAATCAAGAAAAAAAGGAGGAGTTAAGGCTAACTCCTCCCTTTCTCATCATTTGCTTCCTAAAAGCAGTAGTTCTTCTATGCGAATTTCAGTAATCGTTCTTTTTACACCGTCTTTATCTTCATAATTCCGGTACATTATTTTCCCTTCTATGGCAATTTCTTTCCCTTTTGGGACATATTTTTCCAGGATCTCTGCAGTTTTACCAAAAGCCGCCAGTGTGTGCCACTGTGTTTCTTCTACCCTTTCGCCATTGTTATTGGTGTAATAATCATTGGTTGCCAGTGTTACCGTCGCTTTGCGGTTTCCGTTCTCAAAATTAAAGATTTCCACATCTTTGCCTGTGTGACCAATTAATGTCACTTTGTTTCTTAACGACATAATAAATAGTATTTGAAATTAAACATTTAAAACCGGGCTCTGTTGTCGTGTTTCCCGATTTCCTTGATGCAAATTTTCAAAATACCCGGATCATGATTCGGTTAAGAAGTATTTATATCCGTTTGTAGTCGGTTACAAATGTTTTTTAATTCCGATAACAATTCATATTAAAATTATTTTTAAATTCGAGTTAATATTATAATCATCTATATTTCAAATTGTTGAATATAGAATAATTGTATAAAAACAAAAACCATGGAACATTTAACCTGTCCGGAATGTGGTGATAAAATCGTTGGAAGGTCTGATAAAAAATTCTGCTCCGATGCCTGCCGCAATGCCTACAATAACAAGCAGAACAAAACCACCACCAACTATATGCGGAATGTGAACAACAAACTGCGCAAAAATTACCGCATCCTCACAGAGCATAATCCCGAAGGGAAAACGAAAGTCAGTCGACAGAAGCTGGCCAATGCCGGATTTGATTTCGATTACCTCACGCAGACTGTGACTTATAAAAATGGTGCACAATATTTCTTTATCTACGAGCAGGGCTACAAGTTCCTTGACAATGACTGGATCTTGCTGGTAAGAAATGTGAATGAATAAAAAAATGCAACTTTTTCGTACTTAGGAACAGTACAAAAAAGCTGCATTACAGAGATAATCACATCAAAAAAATCAGTAATCCATTATTTTTTTCTGAAAAACAAGGACCGGCCATACTCATAATTCATCCTCGCAATGTTAAGAACAGAAATACCCTGAGGGCATTCTACCTCGCAGGCTTCGGTATTGGAGCAATGACCAAAATGTTCGGCATCCATCTGTTTCACCATATTGAGCACACGTTCGCTTCTCTCTTCTTTCCCTTGCGGCAACAATACCATGTGGGTAATTTTTGCAGAGGTAAAAAGTGCTGCGCTGCCGTTTTTACAGGTCGCCACACAAGCGCCACAACCAATACACGCCGCAGAATCAAAAGCCTCCTCCGCCGTTATATGCGTAACGGGAATAGCCGTAGCATCGGGAGCCTGGCCTGTGTTGATGGACACAAAACCACCGGAAGAAATAATCCTGTCAAATGCGGAACGGTCTACTTTCAAATCTTTTTTCACAGGGAAAGCCTCTGCCCGGAAGGGCTCTATCAAAACCGTCTCCCCATCCTTGAAACTGCGTAAATGCAGTTGGCAGGTTGTAGTATGTTTTAGCGGACCGTGTGCAATCCCGTTAATCATCATACCACATTGTCCACAAATGCCTTCCCGACAATCGTGATCAAACTCTACAGGTTCTTCATCATTCAGAATCAGTTTTTCGTTAAGTGTGTCCAGCATCTCCAGAAAAGACATGTTGGTATTCAAATCTTTGAGATCATAATCTACCAATTTACCTTCGGTTTTACGATCTTTCTGTCTCCATATTTTAAGGTGTAGATCCATAATTTCTTATTTATAACTTCTGACTGTAGGTTGTATTTCTTCAAAAACCAAAGGCTCTTTTACGAGTTCCGGTTCATTATTTTCGCCTGTCCATGCCCAAGCAGATATAAACTGGTAATGGGCATCATCACGCTTAGCTTCTCCATCTGCGGTTTGGTATTCTTCGCGGAAGTGGGCGCCACAGGATTCATTTCTTGTCAATGCATCATAACACATCAATTCGCCAATTTCAAAATAATCGGCAACGCGACCAGCTTTTTCAAGTTCGGCATTCATGGCATCACCATGTCCAGAAACTTTAACATCTTTATAAAATTCATCTTTCAGTTTGCGGATTTCGTCAATTGCATAGCGCAAACCTTTCTCATTCCTGGCCAGGCCGCAGTAATCGTAAAGAATCTTACCCAATGTTTTATGAAAATAATCTACTGTCTTGGTACCGTTAATCTTCATAAAACCTTCAATCTGCTGCCGTACTTTTTGCTCCGCTTCGTCAAACTCAGGGGTTGATGGGTCTATTTTACCTGTATGAATCTCATTGGACAAATAGTTGGCAATAGTGTAAGGAGCTATAAAATAACCGTCCACAGAAGCCTGAAGCAATGAGTTAGCACCCAATCTGTTGGCACCGTGGTCTGCAAAATTAGCTTCGCCCAATGCAAACAATCCCGGAACGGTCGTCATCAACTCATAATCTACCCACAAACCGCCCATAGAGAAGTGTGCAGATGGCGAAATCATCATCGGTTGCTGATAAGCGTTGTATCCCGTAATTTTGAGATACATATCGAAGAGGTTACCATATTTTTCCTTAATTTTATCAATACCCTGCTCTTTGATGGCTTTTGAGAAATCCAGGTAAACCGCATTTTTAAGCGGACCGATTCCATATCCGGCATCAATTCTTTCTTTGGCCGCACGGGAAGAAATATCACGTGGTGCAAGGTTCCCGAAAGCAGGATAACGGCGTTCCAGATAATAATCGCGTTCGTTTTCGGGAATGTCGTTGGGATTTCTGGTTTCATCTTTTTTCAAAGGCACCCAAATACGGCCGTCATTCCTTAACGATTCTGACATTAATGTTAATTTGGATTGATAATTCCCGGATTGCGGCAACGATGTTGGATGGATCTGAATCCAGCTTGGCGATGCCATGAGGGCACCTTTTTTATGGGCACGCCAGATGGCAGAGCCGTTACAGCCCATTGCCAAAGTGGATAGGTAATAGATTTTCCCGTAACCGCCTGTGGCGAGGACCACCGTATGTGCGGCATGTCTTTCCAATTCTCCGGTATCCAGGTTTCTAGCAATAATGCCTCGCGCCTTGCCATCTACAACCACCAAATCCAGCATCTCGTGCCTAGAAAATAACTGAACCGACTTTTTACCAATCTGCCTTTGCAAAGCCTGATAAGCCCCCAAAAGTAACTGCTGTCCAGTTTGCCCTCTGGCATAAAATGTCCTGCTGACCTGCACACCACCAAAGGAACGGTTATTAAGGTAACCTCCGTACTCGCGGCCAAACGGTACGCCCTGCGCCACGGCCTGATCTATCAGGTTAAGGGAGCACTCAGCCATTCGGTAAACATTCGCTTCCCTAGACCGGAAATCGCCACCTTTGATAGTATCCACAAACATCCTGTAAACACTGTCGCCATCATTTTTGTAATTTTTTGCCGCATTCACACCACCTTGAGCTGCTACAGAGTGCGCCCTCCTGGGTGTATCCTGAAAGCAAAACGATTTCACATTATATCCCATCTCGCCAAGCGATGCCGCCAAAGAGCTGCCTGCAAGGCCGGTTCCAACAACAATAACATCCAGCTTTTTCCGGTTGGCCGGGTTTACAAGTTTGGCCGTTTTTTTATAGTTAGCCCATTTATCTTCAAGCGGGCCTTCCGGTATTTTTGAATTTAAAATCATAACTTCTTTATTTAACGGGCGGTGAAAAAAACATAAACTGGCATCATGGCAAATCCTACGCTGATAATGACGGAATAAGCTACACCAGCCACTTTAAACCATTTAACATATTTAGGATGGTATAGCCCTAAAGTCCTTGTCGCACTGTATATGCCATGAATGAGATGATAACACAACGCAATCATAGCCAATACATAGATAAGCACATACCACCATTCTTTGAAAACCGCAACAACAAGCAGGTAAAGGTCTTTGTTTCCGCTTTGATCCAAAGGCAGGCTTCCAAATTTGTAGACGTACCAAAAATTCTGAAAGTGAATGACCAAAAAAATCAGGATAAGGGTTCCCAGAATCCCCATGTTACGTGAGTACCATTTGCTGGCTCTTCCACGGCGGTCATCTTTATAACTGCCATGTGTCTTCCTGTTTTTAATTGTAATCACCAAACCATCCACAGCATGCAGAATAATGCTTGCATACAGAACATAAGACACAATCATAATGATAATATTACCTGATAAAAAGTGGGAATAAGCATTAAACTGATGATGCGCCTGTTCCTCGGGAAGGAATAACTGCAGGTTTCCCAAAAAATGAATCAGTAAGAAAAAGCTCAAAAACAGCCCCGTGAGGCACATTAGCATTTTTCTGGCTAAGGTTGATAACATACTTTAGTTTTAATGATTAATAATATCCAAGAATTTTCATCCACAATCCTCCTACGCCCATATAGATGATGAGGAGTACTACGCCAATCTCCAGACCTCGGAGCCACCACGCTTTGAGATCCACATAACCACTTCCAAAAAATACAGGTGCAGGACCATGCCCATACTGTGTCAAAACACCATATATGGAACCTACAAAACCCAGCATCATGGCCAACAACATAGGCGGAACTCCTACCGCAACACCCACACCTAATAGTGCTGCATACATGGCAGCAACGTGAGCTGTAGCACTTGCAAAAATGTAATGGCTGAAAAAATAGACTATTACTATGACAGGAAAAGCATATTGCCAGCTGAGGCCGGATATTTGCGTTTTAATCAATCCGCTGAACCATCCAATAAATCCAAGATCATTTAATGAGCTGGCCATCATCACCAACACAGCAAACCATACAATGGTATCCCAAGCGCCTTTTTCTGATTTTACATCCTCCCAAGTCAGTACAGAAGTTAACAGTAATAATGTTAGACCAATAAAAGCTGTGGTAGTAGCATCAATAGACAAGGCGCCACCAAAAATCCAAAGTCCTAAAAGAATAAAGAATGCCAATAACATGAGCCATTCGTTTTTGGATATAGGCCCCATTTCTTTAAGTTTTTCAGCAGCCATTTTTGGCGCATCACCAGTACTTTTGAGTTCAGGCGGATAAAGTTTGTACAACACCAGTGGGACTACAAAAAACGCAACCAATCCTGGTAGAAACCCAGCCTCTGCCCAAGACATCCATGTGATATTAATTCCCAAATTAGCCGCAAATTTCTGACACATTGGGTTACTCGCTGTACCGGTAAGAAACATTGAGGATGCAATGAGGTTCATGTAATAACTGTTTAAAGTTAAAAAAGAACCCAACTTTCTATGTGTTTCTTCCTTCTCAGGCAAGGATCCAAAATTGATGGCCATCGACTTCATAATGGGGTAAATAATACCACCACCACGCGCCGTGTTACTTGGTATAGCTGGTGCCAGGCAAACATCAGCAAGACCCAAACCGTAGGCAAGACCTAAGGAACTCTTGCCAAAAATCCTGATAAAGATAAATGCAATACGGTTACCCAACCCTGTTTTGATAAACCCTCTGGCAATAAAAAAAGATATCCCAATAAGCCAGATCACCTTATCTCCAAATCCTGACAATGCTTTGGTAATGGACTTTCCGGCATCGCCAGGTGCTAAAACCTGAGTAAGTGCCGTTATCCCCAGTGCCATCATACACATGGTGCCCATAGGAGCTGCTTTTAAAATAATGCCCAAGATGGTGGCTGCAAAAATTGCAAACAGATGCCAGGCATCTTCTGTAACGCCTTTAGGAACCGGGATAAACCACAGTATAATGGCAATGGCAATTGTAATGCCTACATTTCTGATGTTAATCTCTTTCATGATATTGATTGTATTAATCGGTTAAAATCTACTTTGTACCTGAACTATGAAAAGGTTATTATTGTATTGCGCGGTATTGGGAATCTGATGTTTGTATCTGTCAAACTGCATCCCAAGCTGTATCCTGGCACCATAATCTTTTAAAAATTCTAAGCCAAACATTGGTGTAATCGTTTGTCTGGGATTAGATCCCACCCGGAAATTAGAATCAAGATACTCATAACGGCAGGAGAACTCAAGAGCACTCAAATTTTTACGATGGATTTCATATTTTAGATTAGGCAGGAAGTAAATACCACGTACCTGATAATTGGTAATATCAGACAATCGCACTGCAGGATCCATAGCATAATACAAAACATGGTTGACTGCCTGTTTAGCTTCCAGCTGCATATCCAAACTCCACTTTGGGTTAAAGTAAACCAAGGAAGTCAGATCCGCGCCAAGTGCATATACTTTTTTGGCAGAAACCTCACCTATACCGCCATTTAATCCAAGATTAAGAGCGTATTTTTTTGCAAGCCCAAAAATTAATCGTGTTGAATATTGTTTTCCGTTATCGCTATCGCTGATCTGATTTTTACCGTTGCCATTTACCACAGACACGGCATATTGAAATGGCATAGTACCCAGTTTTAACTGTCCGTTGGCCGATGCACCAATCTGGAAACTTGTCCAACCCAATTTACCAAATTCTACATATTGGTTGGACCAGTCCAAAGATTTGATGATATCAATAGGGTAAGTCTCTTCTATACCAAACCAAGGGCGGAATTGCCCCACCGTGAAGGATAATTTTGGACTGAAGGTGTATCTCAAATATGCATTCTCCAAAACTTTGGTTTTGGTATCACTTTTAAAATCCGCAAGATTAGCAAGAACCACCACATCGGCATGTTTACTAATCTTGGCCTGCATCTGTACCCTCATATACTTAATCAAAAAAGTATTATCGGTACCACTGTGATCTGTATGTTGCAAACCATTAACATCTACATCTTTTGTAGTTGAAACCACATAACGGCCTTGGAATAGACCTTTGAACTGAAACTGCGGGTACTTAACCTCTGGTGTAGGTTCAGGTTTTGAAATACTGTCTTTGGTTTGTGAAAATGCATAGCTAGAGAACAGCGCACCACAAATGAGAAATGTTTTTTTAATCGTATTGGTTATCATAACAATCAGTTATTTTTTTTAGGTTTAACAAGTAAGTTAGTTCTGGTTTTAAATTTTTATGCAAATCATTTATAGATATTGTATTCAGATTTAATAAACAGCTAAGAACTAAAAAGGGCCTTCTTTTTATGATATAAATTTAATAATTAATTCATATTTTCCCATTACGATAATGTATTAAGTATTAATTATGTGTTAAAAATCATGTTTGCATTGAAAAATTATTTATAAATAAAGTTAAAAATAAACAAAAATAACATTTTGACTAATTTACAATTTTTATGAATACAATAAAAGCTTGCCATTAAAAAAAGTCGTAATTTTTATTCAGATTAAAGGAAAATAATGATACCAACGTCAACATCATATTCAAGCAAATCTTTCAATCACGTTTTCTATTATGCTTAATTATATCTTTGTTATAGCAGCAGCTTTCATAATATATATGTACAACCATCCTGTATTTGGTTCAAAATCAAAAGGCAGACGATTGGTTAGAATAAAACAGTCCCCAAATTACCACGAAGGTGCATTCCAAAACCTTAGTCCTACGCCCGCACTTGCAGAAGGCTACAGTATGCCGCGTGTTATATGGGAATTTTTAACTAACAAAAGCTCAGAAATAAGACCTAATCATAGCATTATCACCACTAAAACCAACCTTAAGGATCAGCTTATTACAGATAATTTTCTTGTGTGGATGGGACATTCATCCTACTATTTTCAGCTAGACGGCAAACGATTTTTGGTAGATCCCGTGTTTAGCGGTCATGCATCTCCTATCCCTGGCACAACCAGAGCATTTGCCGGTACAGATATTTACAGCGCAGCGGACTTCCCGCCGATAGACTTCCTGATTGTATCGCATGACCATTACGACCATTTGGATTATAAAACCATCAAAAGCCTAAAACCTAAAATTAAAACTGTTGTTTGCGGACTTGGAGTTGGTGCGCATTTCGAGAGATGGGGATACGAGGAAGACCAACTAATAGAGCTAGACTGGTATGAGGAAGAAAACTTAACTGATGGTTTTAAAATTACCTCTACACCGGCAAGGCATTTCTCCGGAAGAAGGTTTAAAAGAAATAACACATTATGGTCATCTTATGTACTGCAAACGCCTCACAAAAAGATATTCATAGGAGGCGACAGTGGCTTTGATTCCCACTTCAAATCCATAGGAGAAACCTACGGGCCTTTTGACTGGGCTATTTTGGAAAACGGCCAGTACAATGAAAAATGGCGCTACATCCACACCTTGCCAGAAGAGTTTCCAAAAGTTGCCGAAGACCTTAATGCAAAAAATATTCTTCCTGTCCACTCCGGGAAGTTTGCCCTCGCCCAACATCCTTGGAAAGAACCTTTAGAAAAAGTCTGCGAAAACTGTTCTCAAAAAGGATTTAATCTTTTTACTCCAGCTATCGGCGAAAAACTTAACCTCGACAATCAAAACCAAACCTTCCAAAAATGGTGGGAAGCCTAAACAGAAAAACCTCTCCTTAAAAGAGAGGTTTTTGCTTTTTGGCAGAGCTAAAGACATAAATTATAATTCAGCCAAATTTTTATTAATTATCTTCAAGCCGCAACTACATGTATGCTTCGATAGGCTCACAAGTACAGACAAGGTTTCTATCACCGTAAGCTTCATCGATTCTGGATACCGTAGCAAAGAATTTGTGTGTACGCACCCAATCCAGCGGATAGGCTGCTTTTTCCCTGCTGTATGGCTTATCCCAGCTGTCTGAGATCACAACTTGCTCTGTGTGTGGCGCATTTTTAAGAACATTGTTATCCTTATCGGCATCACCATTGGCAATTTCTTCTATCTCCTGCTTAATACTGATTAAAGCTTCCGCAAACCTTTCGATTTCTTCTTTGCTTTCGGATTCGGTAGGCTCTATCATCAGCGTCCCGGCCACAGGAAAACTCACCGTTGGCGCGTGGAAACCATAATCCATCAGTCTTTTAGCCACATCTGCTACCTCAATTCCCAATGACTTAAACTGGCGGAAGTCCACAATACATTCATGCGCAACACGTCCGTTGGCGTTGGCATAAAGGATTGGGAAATGTGCAGCCAAAATCTCTTTCAGGTAATTGGCATTAAGGATAGCATATTCGGTAGCGTTTTTAAGGCCCGATGTACCCAGCATTTTTATGTAAGCATACGATATATTAAGAATAAGTCCGGAACCGTATGGCGCTGCTGAAATACCCTCTATAGCCTCTTTTGATCCGACAGGAATATTGGCATTGGTTGGTAAAAACAGCACCAGGTGTTCTGCTACACAAATAGGCCCTACTCCAGGCCCGCCACCACCATGCGGGATAGCAAAGGTCTTGTGGAGGTTCAGGTGACAAACATCTGCACCAATGTTCCCTGGGCTGGTATAGCCTACCTGCGCATTCATATTAGCGCCATCCATATAAACCTGGCCACCATGCTCGTGGATTAGTTGGGTGATTTCTTTGATATTGGCGTCAAAGAAACCGTAAGTAGAAGGATATGTTATCATCACCGCTGCTAGGTTAGTGGAATGCTGTTCCGTTTTAGCCTTCAGATCTTCGAAGTCTATTTCCCCATTTTCGAGGTTTTTAACCACTACAATTTTCATTCCTGCCATAGCGGCAGACGCAGGATTTGTACCATGTGCGGATTGTGGGATAAGAACAATATTACGGTGGCCTTCGCCTCTGTTTTTATGATATTCTCGGATTACCATAAGCCCAGCATACTCACCCTGCGCTCCCGAGTTGGGCTGAAGGCTTGTGCCTGCAAAACCTGTGATCTCAGCAAGGTCTTTCTCTAGCTGTTTGATCATTTTTTGATAACCGCCCGCCTGCTCTGTTGGCACAAATGGGTGGATACTTCCCCACTCTGCCCATGACAATGGAATCATCTCTGTAGCCGCATTCAGCTTCATGGTACATGATCCCAAAGAAATCATAGAATGGGTTAAGGAAAGGTCTTTTCTTTCCAGGTGCTTGATGTAGCGCATCAGTTCGGTTTCTGTATGGTATTTATTAAAGACATCTTCCGTCAGGATATCGTCGGTTCTCAGAAGTTCATCAGGAATCGAATAGTCTTCTTTAATCATTAATTTGTAACCTTGTTTACCCTTGAAGTGGGCAAAAGCATCAATCAGTTTATTAAGCTTCTCTACCGTAGTTGTTTCGTTAACGGAAATACTCACAATGCCATGAGAGAAATAGTTAAGGTTAATCTTTCTATCCCTCATCAGCAGGCGAAGAGAAGTTTTCTCTTCTTCATGCAACCTGAATTTTACCGTATCAAATACCGGCTCCTCTACCACATCGTAACCCAGCACTTTCAGGGCATCGTTTACGGCATTGGTTTTATAGTGGATTTGGTCTGCGATAAAGTTCAGCCCTTTTGGCCCGTGGTAAACAGCATACATACCTGCCATTACTGCCAGCAGCACTTGAGCCGTACAGATGTTGGATGTTGCTTTTTCTCTTTTGATATGTTGCTCTCTGGTTTGCAAAGCCATACGGAGGGCACGTTTGCCGTACACATCCTGAGAAACACCAATAATCCTGCCCGGGATATCCCTTTTATAATCATCTTTGCAGGCAAAAAATGCCGCATGAGGGCCACCGTATCCCATAGGAATACCGAAACGCTGCGTAGTTCCCACAGCACAGTCAGCACCCATAGTGGCAGGTGATTTCAGCTTTACAAGAGCCATTGGATCACAGGCAACAACTACCTGAAGGTCAAATGTTTTAGCCTCAGCTATAAAATCTGTATAATCCAGCACAATCCCATTTTTACCCGGGTACTGAAGAAGAATACCAAAATAAGAATCATTAAACTGATGATTAACATGGTTACCCACAATAATATCAATACCAAGGCCTTCTGCTTTGGTTTTAAGCACAGAAATAGTCTGTGGTAAAACTAAATCCGAAACAAAAAACTTAATGGCATTATCTTTTTTCTGCGCTTTGCTTCTGTTATTAAAAAACATGTGCATCGCTTCTGCCGCTGCTGTAGCCTCATCCAACAGAGAGGCATTGGCCATTGGAAAACCTGTAAGGTCACACACCACAGTCTGGAAATTAAGTAAAGCCTCTAGCCTGCCCTGTGCAATCTCTGCCTGGTAAGGTGTATAAGCCGTGTACCAGCTTGGGTTCTCTAGGATATTACGCTGGATAGGTGATGGTAAAATTGTATTGAAATACCCGAATCCGATGTAGGTATCAAAATCAAGATTCTTAGCTGCCAGATCTTTTGAATGCAACAGCATTTCATATTCAGAGAGGGGCTCATCTAGGGTGAGGTCCTTCTGTAACCTTATACTGTCCGGGATGGTTTGAGAAATGAGTTCATCGATACTGCTAACACCGATTTTGTTTAGCATTTCCGCCTTGTCAGCTTCGTTGAGGCTGATGTGGCGGTTAACAAATTGCTGTGTGTTCATTTATAAACTTTAGATTAGATTTTTTACTGAAAAAGATTCGTAAAAATACTAATTTTAAAAGAACTGAGCAACGGATCAATCTGAAAATGAAAACTCCTATTTCCTATCAGAAAGGTAGTTTTTCAAATGGAAAGCCACGCTCTCTGCAACCGGTATAAAACGATAACCAAGGTAATCCATAATCTTTTTATTAGAAATCCGTGAATCTGACTTTATTGCCTCTACATTCGATTTTGTAAGTATACCAAGATCCGGAATCAGCCAGCCCAAAAGTGTTCCTACCACAGGTGCCAGATCAAGAAGGACAGGCGAGATCACTTTTGCCTTTGGCTTACCTTCGGCTTGCCTTACAATGTCTGAAATCAGTTGATATTTGGAATTTTCAGAAACAAGAATAAAACGTTCCCCAAAAGCATTTTTGGACATCAACTCAATGGCAATCCTTGCAACATCGCGCACATCCACATAAGCCGTACCTCCCGGGAAGGTAACAGACAAACCGGATTTAGCCATCAGGTCACCGCTGCTGCTGCCCCAGTTGCCGGAGCCAATGATTAATCCTGGATTGATGATAATTGTATTGAGGCCTTCTGCAGATGCCCGCCATACCTCCATCTCCGACATATGTTTGGAGATAGCATAAGCGGAATGACTTAGCTTAGAGTTGAAATCCGAATTTTCATCCATCATACCCTCTTCATTATAGCCATCCAGCACGGCAATAGAACTCACAAAAAGGAATTTCTTTACCAACGCAGGATTTATGGCATACAGGAGGTTTGTAGTACCTTCTACATTGGTTTTGAATAATTCTTTATCATCTTTGGGGCTAAAGCTCACTTTGGCAGCACAATGATATACCTCATTTATACCTTCCAAAGCATGCTCCAGTGATTCTATAGATTCAAAATCAGTATCAACCCACTGGATTTGATCAAAATAGAAATCAGGTTCATCTGTATAGAATCGGAAAGATGCTCGTACTTCATCCAAATGGCTTATGGGGCGCTTGGTAGCCCGCACGGCATGACCTTTTTTAACAAGTTCCAGAGCAATCACCCTGCCTAATATCCCTGTTGCACCGGTTACCAATATCATTACTCTTCAGATTTAATTTTTAATAATCGGAAGACAAACACCGCATTGGCCACAGAATAGAAAAGTACGATACCCACAAAAAACCAAAAACTGCGCCCCTCAAGCAACCAGTCTCCCCGGCCGGCCAGGGAATCACTGACAACCCAGAACAAGAGCAGTAGCAGAAAGACGTTGATAAGTGCCGAGAAGGCCAATATGATTTTATAGACCGTTTCCTGGTATTTTTTCATGAGGTATGTTTACAGAAAGTTTTACAAATATAGCCCATTTCCTGTTAAAAAGCAGGATGTGTATGCGCTTTCATAAAGCGGAGTGTCTTCTCCAGCATCATGGCATGCTCTGGCACATCATTCAGGCCATGGTCCCCATTGGGGATGGGAATTAGTTCATTTTCTATCTGATATTTATTAAGTTGTTTTTGCAACAGGACAGACTGACGGTATGGCACTACCTTGTCGCTGGTACCGTGGATCATCAGCGTGGGTACAGATGAACTGCTAACATAACGGACGGGCGAATAACGATCCAGCGTATTGATCACCTCTTTTTTATGATCCTTTATGCTAAGTCCCGTTAGGGCAAAAACAAGTTGGCTGCGCACATCGTAAATCTTTGGCAAAAACAGTTTGAAAAGTAATAAGGTAAAGAGTGACGCCCTGGTGCGAAACAATTTATTCATTTCCGAAGGGCCAAAATAATCAATCACATAATTAACCTTAGAAGAATAAGCTGTCAGATTACTATTAGCCGTAAACTCACCATCACCGGTGTACCCCAGCAGCAGGGCGAGCTCCCCACCCGCCGAGGCTCCCCAAACACCTATATTGTCAGGATCCAGATGGTAGGCATCAGCGTTTGCACGTATCCAACGCACCGCCTCTTTGCAGTCCTCTACAGGTTGTGGGAAGTGCCTGCTTTTCGAAACCAGCGTATAATTGATACTTACCACGGCATAACCATTTTTTACAAATGCCAACACAAAATCATGCGGGTAAGTGCCTTCAGGTAATGCTTTATCATCCTCTACCCATCCACCACCGTGGATAAAGACGAGGACAGGCGCCTTTTTTCCCGTTGACTCGGGAAGGTAAATATCCAGCTTTTGCTGTACCGAATCCTGAGTTTTATAAACCACATCCTTATAGCCTGCCACCTCAGAAAGCCGACTCTGCGCATTTATAACGATTAGGAAAAAAGAAAAAATCAATGATAAAATAACTTTCATATGCTTTACATTATAACTGTAAAGTTAAAACAAAAAAGAAGTACTGCATAAGTCCTGCGGTTATAAATAAAGGTCAAAGTAAAGATCATTAGCAAAAAATGGGACCAAAAAAAATGTTTTTTTTTCTCAAATCCTTTTACCCACCTTAACGCAAGGGTATTTTCTGCAATATTTTGCAATGCTTATTATAAGAAAAATTGTAGTATTTAATAACTAAATCGCTTGAAACCAAACTTGTTGCAAAAACTCTTAAACCGGTTTTAAAATATAAAGCATTCCCTGATAGAAAAATCATACATCATTTGAATAGAGGAATCTTGTATTATATTCCATAATTTGAGATATTTAAACTGAAAAGCGGCATTACAGTAAGTAATACTTAAAACTCCGATACATATAAAAATGCCATAGCATAGCGGATTAATAAAACTTTAAAATACAAATATAGACTCATTGAAATCCTACTTGACCTTACAATTGCAATTAAGATTCTATACCTTACTCTAACTAGACACAAAATTACTATGCTCATTATTTTAGAGCTACTAAAAAGTTCACAAAATAATCGTAAAAAGCCAATAATCTTTAACAAAACTTTATTACCTATGAAGCTTGGCATCAATGTTGAAAACCTACCTTTGCTAAAAAATTAATTAAAAATAAATGAAAAATTTTCTAATGACCTTGCTTGCTGTTATCCTTATAGGTACAGGATTCAGTGCACATTCACAAACAATAGACAGCAAATCCAAAAGCATTTTGGACGATGTGACAAGAAATTACAAAAGCAAAAAAAATTCTTATTTCAAATTTTCTTACTCGACTGGTAATGGGAAAACCAGCCAAAATCAAACGGGCATCTTCTACTCTGATAACAACCGCTACAGATTAAAAATAATGGGTATAGAACAGATTTTTGATGGCAACAAAGTCTATAATATCAATGATGAGGACAAAGAAGTAACGGTTTCGAAACCTAACGCTAATCAAACACATTTTTCACCGCTCAGTTACCTAGATTCTTACAAAAAAGACTATAATGTAAAGTATATGGGCAAAAAAACAGTGAGTGGAATCCCTGTTGATATTATCACCATGCTACCTGCTAAAAATAACGGAATCAAATCTGTAACACTGTATATTAATACACCACAGAAAAAATTAATAAAGCTAGAACAAGTTTCGGGAAATAACGAAACTGCGGTCATCAGCATCAATAATTACAAAGAAAACCAGCCTCTATCATCTTCAGTTTTTACGTTTGATAAGGCAAAATACCATAATTACTTGATTACAGAACTGTAATATCAACAAATCAATAGTAAAAAAGCATCATAATCGTGATGCTTTTTCATTTTAAAACAGGAACAATACATTACAAATTGCAGTAAACATCCATCAGATCCTTTGCAATTACGTCATCATTAAAACGCTGAACAAATACCAGCCCTTTTTCCTCCCGTCTTTTCCTTTCGGGTTCATTTTCCCAAAGGAATCGGATTTTTGCGCTGATGTCTTCCACGTTATGAGGATCCACATACACCGAATCCGGTCCGCCAGCTTCCGGAAGACAACTAACATTGCTTGTCACAACTACGGTCTCCGAATAAAGGGCTTCAATCACTGGGATACCAAAACCTTCGAAAAAACTGGGATATACAAAAATGGTTGCCAGACGATAAATTGCCGCCAACTCGTTCATCGAAACATTTTCCAGAAAATAGACTTCTACGCCACTTTGCTTGACGAGTTTTTCAATTTTACCGAAATAGCTTTTGTCTTTTCTGCCCACAACTACCAACGGAATACCACTGCCGGCTAAAGCTTTTACAAGATTGAAAAGGTTTTTACGTTCCTCGATAGTGCCGACATTAAGGACAAATTTCTCCGGCAAATTAAATTTTTCCTTAATCTGAACTAAAAAACCCTCACTTGGTTTTTCTTTAAAACTCTGATGGCAACCCTGATAAACAACGGTAATTTTACGCTCATCCGTTTTCAGAAACCGGATAATATCCTGCTTGGTCTGCTCCGAGATGGCAATGATTTGATCCGCCGATTTTGCCGCTTTTTTAAATTTCCAAAGATGGATTTTTCGGTCAAACCATGAGTAATATTTGGGAAACCTCATAAAGATAAGGTCATGGATCGTTACAACCTTCTTGATTGGTTTCTTTTCCCACCGCAGTGGCAATTCTCCGGACAAACCATGGAAGATGTCGGCATTGTGACGTTGTGCATCTATTCCCATTTTCAACTGGCGAGACATGCGACCTTTGCTGGTCTGCACAAATTTGACATTAGAAAGGTTAAGAATACTTTGACCTCTCTCCGACTGATTTTTATTGAGTAAAAGATATTGATTCTCGGGATAATGCGTTGCAAGAATCCGAACGAGATCCCGAGAATAGTTGCCTAAACCTGATGTATTATGAAAAAAGCGTTTGGCATCGTAAGCAATAATCATGACCCAAGCTGATTTTGAAATTGCTGAAATGTACCGAAACTATATTGATTCTTTTTAAGCCATGTCAAAAACTTATCAAACCTTTTTACCATAGCATCACCGGTATTTCTGGTTGTAAAGCCAGGCAGTTTGTAGCTTTCTTTTTTGATATTGGAAAATTCCCAAGGATGGAAATAGACATTAAGATAGTTCCCGTAACTATAAGATTTTTTCACCAAAATTTGATACAAAAATAAAGGCAGGTTATGAAAACTCAGCCAAAACAGAGGAAACCGAAAGTAAGAAACCGATGCAGGCATCATGAGAATCTTCTGATCGTAGAAATAAGTTTTGGGAACTTTTAGATTGTTATATCTACCAGGCAACCATGTGGGATTAATAGAAGAATTGTAATGGTAACCAGCGTCGGCCACAGCTTTCACCGAAACTGGGCTCATCCTGGGCATCCTGAGACCTGTCACTTTGGTATCAAAAAGACCCTCCAACTGCCGTTTGGATTCTGCTAGATGTTCTTCTATAAAATAAGAATGATAACATGTGTGGCTGGCAAGTTCGTGGCCTTGGCTCAACAATTCGGTTATCAAATCCTGATTATTTTCTGCGAAAACCACCGTTGAGAAAAAAGTGGCTTTTATATCATGTTTTTTAAGAAGCACCAAAATCTTCTGTAGCCCATCCCTGGACACCGCCAGTTGCTCCTCCAAAAGGATCTCACCGTTATATTCCAGCGGCATGTCGAACTCTTCTATATCAAAACTTAATAAGATCATAATTATAAATTTTTCGAACGGATGATGTAATTGGGCCGTCCTTTGATTTGTTTGAAAATCTTACCCATGTAAATTCCCAAAATCCCCAAAATAATAAGCTGAACGCCACCAAAGAATACCACCGTCATAATCAATGATGCCCATCCTGAAATCTCTGAGTGGTTTAGGAAAGAATAAATCACATACGGAATATAAAGCAGTGACAACAGCGAGAAGAAAAATCCGAGATAAGCGGCAAGATATAATGGTTTTACACTAAATGCCGTAATGCCTGTAAATGCAAAGCGGAACATCTTGCCAAGGCTATATTTGCTTTCGCCCGCAAACCTGTCACCCGCCACAAACGGAATCGCAAACTGCCGAAAACCAACCCATTTTACCAGCCCTCTTAGGAAAACGTCAGATTCTCTACCATCTCTAATAACATCAATGACCGAAGCATCCAGCAAACGAAAATCGGAACTGCCTTTCTCCAGCTCTACATCAGAAAGGTTGGATAAAACTTTATAGAAAAAATCCGAAGTAGAACGTTTGAAGCGGCTAATACTTTTGGGGTATTTTCGGACGGTGTAAACAATATCATAGCCTTCTTCCCATTTTGTAATCATCTCGGCAATCAATGTAGGTGGATGTTGCAAATCAGCATCCATAGAGATCACGGCATTGCCATCGGCCAAATCAAGGCCTGCCTTTACAGCATATTGATGACCAAAGTTGCGGGAAAATTCAATATATTTTACTTCTCGGTAGCTGAGTGACATCTCTTCCAGATATTCCTGTGTCCTGTCCCGGCTGCCATCGTTAACAAAAATGATTTCATAATTATAATCGGGCAAATGAAGAAAAACGTCTGCTATCGCCCTTCTGATTTCGGAAAGGTTGCCTTCTTCATTAAAAGCCGGAATTACAATAGATATTTTTTTCATTAATGAGATATTATAATGATGAATCAGGCATTAATCCATTAATTCAGTTGATAGTCTTTTTCAAAATCCCGCGTCAAAAGTTCATAAATTACCCTGAACCAAACCACAATACAAGGTATAGCCTTGGTAGAATATTTGATGAAAACTTCTTCCTTAATCCATTTAGGAAACAGATCCGAAAATGCGAAACAGGTGAAAACCATAACAAAAATAAGCAATCCAATGTCCCAACTGGAATGTTTTTTCTGCATGAGGAACCAAATCATCACACCTGCCACGGCAATAATGTAAGTCGGGCTCTCTGACCCGGAACTGAAGAGTACCACAAAAAGCAGTGTAGAAGCCAGGATCATCAACTGAAAAGCCCAATTTTTATATTGTTTTATCCTTAGATATGGCAACATAAAAACGACAAATCCTGGAATTATAAAAATCAGATTAGAAATATCGGCACGGCCCATAATCCTTCTTACAACGCCCATCAGCGAGTAATCCTGACGGTTGCCCAGCACCTGATTGGAAATATTTTTTTCTGAAAGGGACTGATACCAATCTGCGTAAGACTGCACGCCAAAATGCGGACTGGAAATCAACATAGGCAACACAAAAAATAACACCGAAAAACCTATCATAGCCAGGATAAATTTCCACTTGTTCCTGATAAAGAAAAATGCTGACAAACCAACAATCCCATATAATTTGACAAAAGTGCCAATGAGAATTGCCACGGCCGATTTGGTTTCTTTTCGTTCGTAAACGTAGACTGCGGACAGCATTAAAAGCCCCGTTAACGCTATATTAAACTGAAAATACAATGCCGCGGTGATAAACTCCTGAAGACAAAGCCATGCAAAAAAGGCCTTTTTTTTCCCGGAAAAAGGCAATTTGTAAACAGCAAAAAGAAACACGGCGGCATTGGCAACATTCCATAGAATAGCACCCAGCCAATCTGGCATCATAGCAAAAGGCGCTATCAAAACACTGAAGAATACGCCATAATGGTTGCTATCCGCAAACATATCCGGATATTGCAGAAAAATATTTTTTTGCTCAACCGTATTCTTAAATACCCCTTTGAAAATGAGGTAATTATTATAACCTCCCGTTCCTCTTTTCCATTTGCTATAAGCAGAAAATGCCGTTATAATCATATAAACGGCAAATACTATCCTGTAGTCAGAAATGATTTTCAGAAACCTGCTTTTCAATGGGTTGTTCGTTTCCAAATCTTAAACGGCTACATTATTTTCCCTTAATGCATCGTTAAGAGACGTTTTTTTATCTGTAGATTCTTTTCTTTTCCCAATGATAAGGGCGCAAGGCACCTGAAACTCACCGGCAGGGAATTTCTTGGTATAACTTCCCGGGATCACAACAGAACGCTCTGGCACATAACCCTTCATCTCCACCGGCGTATCCCCTGTTACATCAATAATTTTGGTAGACATCGTTAAGCAGACATTAGCTCCCAAAACAGCTTCTTTACCTACACGGACACCTTCTACCACTATACATCTTGACCCGATAAAGGCATCGTCTTCTATAATCACTGGCGCGGCCTGCAAAGGTTCCAAAACACCGCCAATACCTACGCCACCACTCAGGTGTACATTTTTACCAATCTGAGCGCAACTGCCCACGGTTGCCCAGGTGTCCACCATCGTCCCCGAATCTACATAAGCACCAATATTGACATATGAAGGCATCATGATTACACCACTGGCTACAAAGCTGCCGTGTCTGGCGATAGCATGAGGTACAACACGAACGCCTTTTTCAGCATAATTTTTCTTCAAAGGAATTTTGTCATGGAATTCAAAGGGACCAACCTCTATCGTCTGCATCTGTTGGATTGGGAAATACATCACCACACCTTTCTTCACCCATTCGTTGATTTGCCACCCATCAGCAGTCGGTTCCGCAGTTCTCAATTCGCCTGCATCCAGCTTTGCAACTACTTCGCGTACAGCATCCTGATATTCGGTTTCTTTTAACAGTTCGCGGTTTTCCCAGACTTTCTCTATTTTTTCCTGTAAAGACATATGTTTTATAAATGATAATTGTTTAATGATAATTGATTTTAAAAAATAAAAAAGGGCAATAACAATTATTAAACCCCTTCGTACTAATCATGGCAAAAATAATAAATCTAAAGCACACTTTCCGCAAAAAGAAATGCTTTGTTCAAAATCATTTTACTTTAAACGGATATCAAGATTCTGCTGATAGTAAGAACTACCATCAAATCTTTAAACTTATAATGTATGAAAAACTAAAGTACTGTTCTCGCAAAAAGGAATGCTTTGTTCCAATAGGCTTCGTTAAGAGAGGAGATAATAACACCCTTGGTAGTAGAAGAGTGGATAAAAGTGACTTCGCCGCTATTCAAAATATCGTGTACAATGCCAACATGCGAGATAGACGAACCTCCTGATGTGGCAAAAAACAAAAGATCACCAGGTTTTACATTCGCAATTTCTATAGATTGCCCATATTTGGCCTGATCCTGAGAACGCCTCGGTAGCGTCAATTGATTCTCATCAAAAACGCGGCATACCAACCCAGAGCAGTCAAAGCCGGAACGATTGTTACCGGCATATTTATAAGGCGCGCCCAAATAATTCTCTGCTCCGCTGACAACGGATTTTCTTTTCCCGGAAACATTACCGGCGTAGGAAGAATTTAGTTTTTTGATGTTAGCCGGCCTGTATGATGTTGCGGGCTTTTTGTAGGTATATTTCTTTGCCGAGTGGGAAGTACCGCAAGAGACCAATATTATCGAAGCTAGGATGACCAGTACAGAATTTTTCATCTTACAAGTTTTTAGAGCATAAATATTTGTCTATAATCCGGGACTTTTTTAGGTTATAAACTCAACAAAACCATCAAAAAAATTGATGGTTAAAAAAAGTGGAGAATACGGGGATCGAACCCGTCACCTTTAGACTGCCAGTCTAACGCTCTAGCCAGATGAGCTAATTCCCCATTCACAGTGCAATAATAAAGAAAAAAATATCATCCTACAAGGCGATTCTTAATAATTTCAAAAAAAATCGGGCTCAATAAATTGAACCCGACTTCTGTAAAACGTAAAATTTAAAAATATGAATCAATTTTGATTTGATTTTAAGTACTCATCGATAATATCAAAGGATTTTTTTTCATCCCTGATATTCACTTTAATAAAGGTATTAGTTGCAGTAGGTGTAGACAGAAAGCTAAGGTAAGAATTCTCAACATCACATTTGATTCCTGCATCTTCCAGTTTAGACTTCATAAGCTGGATTTCCTGGGGGTTGCTGCTTTCGTAAACAGCGACTCTTGTTGTCGTATCCATAATTCTGATTTTTTGATTTTGTTTAAGCAAAGCAATTTACGAAAAAAATATAAATACAAACAAATCCTTAGCTTAATTTATTAAAAACAGAATATATTTTATCTAAAACGATTTGGATTTCCTGTTTTGTTACATTAAGATGTGGCCTGAATCGGAGGGACTTTTCACCACATGGCAAAATGATAACACCATCTTCAAAAAGCTGATCTCTTAAATAGTCTCTGCTGCCATGATCTTTAAGATCAAAAGCACACATCAAGCCTTTTCCCCGTGCTGCGGTAATATGTTCCGGAAATTGCTGCTCCAGCTTTCTAATACCATTTAGTAAAAAATCTCCTGTAACTGCTGCGTTTTCTACCAGATTTTCGTTTTCTATAATTTCCAAAACGAGCTGAAAACGCAACATATCGATCAAATTACCTCCAAAGGTAGAGTTGATCCGCGAGCTTTCTTTGAAAACATGATGATCTACCTGATCCAATTTTTCCTGATTGGCCAATATACCACAAACTTGGGATTTTTTACCAAAGCTAATAATATCCGGGATGATCCCAAAATGCTCGTAAGCCCACATTTTACCGGTCATTCCTATACCTGTCTGGATCTCATCAAGGATCAACAGGATTTCATTTTCATCACAAATCCTTCTTAATTCTTTAAAAAATTCTGGACGGAAATGGTTATCGCCACCTTCTGCCTGTATGGGTTCTATTATCACGCAGGCAACTTCATCAGGATTGGCCAAAACAGCTTCCTGAATATGCAATAAGGCTAATTGCTCTTGCCTGATAGTCTCTTCCAGATTATCTTCGGTAATGGGAAAAGTTAATTTTGGATTGGTAATCCTTGGCCAATCAAATTTGGGGAAATATTGATATTTCCGAGGATCTGCAGTATTGGTCAAAGATAGCGTATACCCACTCCTGCCATGGAAAGCCTGCTTGAAATGAATGGCAATGCCAGCTTCTTTATCGATCTCCTTTTGCCAGTTTTTTCTGGTTTTCCAGTCAAATGCCGTTTTCAGGGCATTTTCCACAGCCAATGCGCCACCTTCAATAAAAAAACAGTAGGGCAATTCTTTGGGGATGGCAACACACGCAAACACTTCCAAAAAATCAGCATATTCTTGCAGGTAAACATCGCTGAGTGTAGGTTTATAAATCGCCATTTTACCCAGCCATGCTGCCTTCTGCACGATATAAGGATGATTGTATCCTACCGAAGCCGAGGCAAACATAGAGAACATATCCAGATATTTCTTCCCCGTAATGCGATCTGCAATGTACGAGCCTTGTGAATTCTCATAATCCATCACAAAATCAAACCCATCAGCGAGGATATGCCTGCCTAACGATTCTTTTACTTTATTTTCTGTTGTTGTAATCATATTTTATTGAAGATTATTGGTGTAAAGCTATTGTGAATCCAAATTTAAATAAGTTTTAAGATCCTAAAGATCAAACTTAATCCCTTGTGCCAGAGGCAAACTTGTTGTGTAATTAATCGTGTTGGTTTGCCTTCTCATATAATATTTCCAAGCGTCGGAACCTGATTCGCGGCCGCCACCCGTTTCTTTCTCACCGCCAAATGCACCGCCAATTTCCGCACCCGAAGTCCTAATATTCACATTGGCAATACCGCAGTCTGACCCGGCTTGGGAAAGGAAAAGCTCTGCTTCGCGGAGGTTTTGCGTCATAATTGCAGAAGATAAACCTTGTGGGACATCATTTTGCAAAGCGATAGCTTCTTCTAACTCCTTATATTTGATTAAATAAAGAATTGGTGCAAAAGTCTCATGCTGAACAATCTCATAATGATTTTCGACTTCTGCAATACATGGTTTTACATAACAGCCAGAAGCATATTGTTCACCTTCCAAAACACCACCTTCTACCACAAATCGGCCACCTTCTGACTTGCATTTTTCTATGGAATCCAGGTATTGTTTTACGGCGTCTTTGTCAATCAATGGCCCCACGTGATTGGTTTCGTCCAATGGATTTCCAATTTTTAGCTGACTGTAAGCTTTTACCAGTCGGTTTTTGACCTCATCATAAACGGTTTCGTGAATGATCAATCGCCTTGTAGAAGTGCAGCGCTGCCCCGCAGTACCCACTGCTCCAAAGACCGCACCGATAATTGACATATTTATATCCGCATTTTCTGTAATGATAATGGCATTGTTGCCACCCAACTCCAGAATGGATTTCCCAAAACGTTCCGCCACATTTTTCCCAACCATCCTACCTACTCTTGTAGAACCTGTGAAAGAAACCAAGGCGACTTTTTCATCTTTTACGAGCCTGTCACCAAGCTCATGATCGGCAATCAAAAGGTTGGAAACGCCTTCCGGAAGATTATTTTCTTTAGCCACCTCCGCAAAAATATGTTGGCAAGCCAAGGCACAAAGCGGTGTTTTTTCGGAGGGTTTCCAGATGACAACGTTTCCGCAGATCCAGGCCAAAGCAGCATTCCAGCTCCAAACTGCTACCGGGAAATTGAATGCAGAGATAACGCCCACAATGCCCAACGGGTGGTATTGCTCGTACATCCTGTGCCCAGGACGCTCAGAATGCATGGTGAAGCCATGCAACTGACGGGACAACCCCACGGCAAAATCACAAATATCAATCATCTCCTGAACTTCGCCAAGACCTTCCTGAAGGGATTTTCCCATCTCATAAGACACCAGATGCCCAAGGTCATCTTTATATGCTCTCAGTTTATTCCCAAACTGGCGAACCATATCTCCCCTTTTGGGCGCCGGAACCAACCTGAATTCTTTAGAAGCCTGTTGTGCTTTTGCAAGAACCTGATCATAATCCTGAGTAACTGCTGTTTTTACCGTTGCAATTTCTTTGACATCAACAGGTGAATAACTTGTTATAGGATTGCCGGAAGCAAAAAATTCCTGTCCTGTGGATGAACCAAGATTATTGTTTGTTATTCCCAATCTTTCGAGGTTTTTTACTATTGAGGTAAGGACCATAATAATCGTCATTTTTAGTATCTCTAAAGATAAAAATATATTTTGACCGGCAAAATGAAAAACTAACAATCGTTAGTTATACCTCTAAAATAACTGAAAGGTTGTATTGTGGTGCGTGAGGGCGGAGGGCATTGTTGGAGCTCATTTTTTTTATTTTGGTGCTTCGGAATCCTAAGAATGACAAAGCTTAAAAAAAATAGCGACTGCCCGCAGACCGACCGTTTGTTTTTTTGCATGGGCCCTAGCATTGGGGAAAAACTTACGGGCACGCCAAAATCAATAATTTTGAATGAATCTAAATTGGCTAAATTTTCTTAGTTTTACAAAAAAATAAAAATGGAGCAAAACAAGGATGCCGAAAAACAATTACCGAAATGGAAACTTTGGGTGAAGCGTTTTGGGATTGGTGGAATTATTTTTTTTACGGTAAAAGGGATTATTACATCTACCCTGATCTATTTTTTAGGGAAAAACTTCTGGGTTATAATCCGGGATTATGTAACCCAATGGTTTGATTAATAAACCACTTCCTTTTTGGCAAACAGCTGATCCAGAGAAAACCTGCCGGAGCCTAAAATAAGAATCACAAAATAGAGAAAAAAGTACAGGACACTGGCTTCTTTGACATCATAAGGATCTGCGCCGTGTACAACAAAACATGCTATAAGCATGGTAACAATGAGCGGAATGACTGCCATGCGTGTAAGCAACCCAAAAATAATAAGGACAGAGCAAACGCATTCTGCAAAAACAGCCAAAACTAGGGATAGTGCCGATCCCATACCCAAGATGCTTACAAACTCAATTTTTTCTGTATAGATTAGTTTTTCTGCTTTGGGAATGCCGTGTGTTAGCATGGATAAGCCCACAAAAACACGAACGACTAATATCATAAAATCCTGCAAGTTGGGATTTGATTTTGATGAATTAAAATTTTTCATTGGTATGAATCAAATTTCTATCAAAACTACAAAAAAATCCTTTACCACAAAGGATTTTTAGCGATAACCAAAATTCTTGAGGTCGCGGTCATTCTTACGCCAGTCTTTTTTGACTTTTACAAAAAGGTTAAGATGGATTTTTTTACTAAAGAATTTCTCCAAGTCCAAACGCGCTTCTGTCCCCACTTTTTTAATAGCTTCGCCTTTTTGGCCAATGACGATGCCTTTTTGGGTATCGCGCTCTACATAGATGATAGAATCTATGAAAATAATCCCTTCCTTTTCCTTAAACATTTCTGTTACCACCTCTACAGAATACGGAATTTCTTTCTCGTAATTAAGAAGGATTTTTTCGCGAATCGCTTCGTTTACAAAGAAACGTTCAGACTTATCCGTAAACTGGTCTTTGTCATAATACGCGGGATTTTCAGGCAACAGAGATTTGATTTTCGGTAAAATAATTTCTGTATTGAAGGCATTGAGCGCAGAGATTGGGAGAATCTCGGCTTTTGGGATACGCTCGTGCCACTCTGCCACCAGTTTTTCCAGGCCTTCCTGATCGGTCTGGTCTACTTTGTTCAGCAGCAAAAGCACAGGTACAGGGATCTTGTTAAGCTTATCGATAAGAAACTCTGAAGGCTGATCCTTATCTGTGACATCTACAATGAAAAGAAAAACGTCTGCATCCTGCAAAGAGTCCTTTACAAAATCCATCATTTTCTCCTGAAGGTTATATTTGGGATCCAAAACCCCCGGCGTATCAGAAAAAACAATCTGAAGATCATCTTCATTGTAAATCCCAAAAATCCGGTGACGCGTTGTCTGGGCTTTTTGGGTAACAATCGCCAGTTTCTCGCCCATCAGCTGATTGAGAAGGGTTGATTTTCCGGCATTCGGTTTTCCGACGATGTTGACAAATCCTGCTTTGTGCATTGGTAAATATTATAAAGCCACAAGTAAAAGCAGCTATTTTGTTATAAGAATTATTGATTGGCAAAGGTAAGGTTTTTTTAACTTAAGATAAATCAGCATTCAATCAAAAACTTAGAGGCTTATTATATAATTTTTAAAAATACTGTAAATTTTGTACATCAAGAGACGATATAACCTTGTTTCTTTTTCCATATCTTTGACCACTTCAATTTTCAAAAAATCCTAATGTTTACAGCCAAAGAAATCTCAGAAATCAACCATCTTCTAAAACCAGAAAACAATATCGTTATCGTTACGCATTACAATCCGGACGGTGATGCCATTGGTTCTTCTCTTGGCCTTAAACATTACCTGAAAGCAAAAGGTCTGGATGCCACCGTTATCACACCCAACGACTTTCCAAAATTTCTGAAATGGATGCCTGAAGCCAAAAAAATAGTGATTGGCGAATACAAAAGAAAATTGGCTGGAGAAGCAATTTACAATGCAGATGTTATCTTTTGTCTGGATTTTAATTCGCCGTCCAGGATTGGGATTTTGGGAGACTGGGTAAGCAAATCCAGGGCAAAAAAAATACTGATTGACCACCACCAGATGCCTGAGCAGTTTGACTATATCTATTCTGACACCACAGTACCGGCGACCTGCCAGATGGTGTATCATTTTATCCAGGAAAACCATGAGGAAAAACTGGTCACAAAAGAAGCTGCCGAATGTCTCTATACGGGCATTATGACGGATACCGGCGGGTTCCGCTTCCGTTCTACGAGTGCTACCACGCACCGCATTGTGGCAGACCTTATCGAGAAAGGTGCGGATCCTGCGGTGATTACGTCCAACACCTGGGATACCAATACCCTTTCGCGGCTCCATCTCCTATCTTTGGTTCTTGGCCGGATTGAACTGACCAAGGAAGGCAAAGTGGCAATCCTTTGGCTAAAACGTTCCGAACTGAAAGAATATGGCTTTGACAAAGGTGATACCGAAGGTTTCGTTAATTACGGACTAAGCCTTGCCGGAACCAAAATGGCCGCCTTTTTTATGGAAGACCTTTACGATGATTTTGTGAAAATATCGTTCCGATCCAAAGAATCTGTGGATACCAACCAGTTTGCAAGGAAATACTTTAATGGTGGCGGACATATCAACGCTTCCGGAGGGAAATATTATAAAACGATTGAAGAAACCATCGTTGATTTTAAAGAACGTGTGGAGCAGGAAGATTTTTAAAAGGATGTAATTTTATACTGAAAATTCTTATTGAAGACCAATCCCCTAGCCCCGATGGAAGCGGCATCCTTTTTTTGCGGAGGCTGGGCGTTGGAAAAAAAGATACAGCGGACAGCGGGAATAAGCTCCTAAAAATTCGAAAAGCGAGGCAGAAAAAGAACTACCTCGCTATTTTTTTGAGTTGATGCGCCTCCAGCTGCTGACAGGTATAATTGTAAACCTCGGTTAGCATGACATCTACAGATTCTTTACTGAGAAGGCTGAACCGGAGCATCTCGGGCGGGTTGAGAAAAATCCGGCAATCCTGCTGCTTGGTATAAACCGAATTGGAAATAGCGAGATGGAAAATGCGGTCTACCTCGGTGGCTGTGGTGAGTTTTTGCACCGATTCCGGTTTCATAGAGTTGACATGCGAACCAATCAAAACATCGCATTGATCTTTGATAGGCTCTATGGGAAGGTTATTGAGTACGCCGCCGTCTACATAAAATTTGTCGCCCAAGATAACGGGCGGAAAAATGAACGGAACGCTCGCCGACGCCATAAGAACATCAAACAAACTACCCCTGGAGAAATATTCTATCCTGCCCTGCGTTAATTCGGAAGCTGCCACATACAGCGGAATTTTCATCACACTGAAATCATCATCTACAAAATATTTTTCAAAAATCCGGCGCAAAAACAGTGGGTTAAAAATCCCCCGGCCAGACAACTTGATAGAGGATCTGGAGAAAAAAGTTTCCGTTTTCACCATTTCGGTCAATTCATCGGTGGTTTTCCCGGCGGCATAAAAAGCACCAACGATTGCTCCGGCACTAGTTCCGGAAATTACATCAGGCTTTAAGCCATATTCTTCCAAAGCCTTTAGCACCGCAATATGTGCTACGCCACGCATGCCACCACCCGACAACGCAATGCCCACTTTCGGTTTTTTGGGCTGATCCAGAAACCAATGCATTACATGACCAGGTTTTTTGGCAAATGATGGAGCAACTCTGTATTGATAATAGCTGCACAAATGCCCGGTTTTTCCCAGTGTCCGTTATGCCCACAATCCAAAAGATAAGATTTGATATTCGTTTGATCCGGCAGGTTTTTGAGTGTTTGGGCAGAATTAACCGCAGAGTCATGTTTGCCGGCGAGTACAAGAATGCGACCTTCAAAATCCTTTAAAACCTGAGACCTGTCGGGGCGTTCAATCATTCCTTTCTGTGCGGACAAAACACCTTCTACCGAAGAAGAATAAGCCGTTTCTTTAGCCAATGCGATCTTAGCTTCCAAAACATCAATTTCGTTGGGATTAAAGAGATTGGGAACACCTGCATTCACAAAACCACGAAGGTTATCCTTGATTATCCTAAGGCCTTTTCTTCGGATTTCTTTTTTGGCCTCGTCATCCGCAAAATAAGTGGAAAAAAATAAAGTGATTGATTTCAGCAACTTGGGATATTTTTCCGCAAAAGCCAAGGCAATATATCCGCCCATAGAATGTCCCAGCAAATGGAAATGATCCAGCCCCAAAGTATCGGTTACTTTTTTCACTTCCTCTGCCATCAGTTCCATAGTTTGAACTTCGGCAATGGTTTTGGATTGCCCAAAACCAGGTAAATCGATTTTTATTAATGTGAATTTTTCTGATAAGTAAGGTGTCATGTCATCCCAAATGGATAAATTCTCCATGAATCCATGCAACAAAACCAACTTTTCGTTTCCTGTACCTTCTATTTTATAATTAAGCATATTCTATAGTTTTATAATCAAATCCAATCATTTTCGGAGACTAGAACTTGATGTAAATCTGATCTGCAAACCCCGAGCCGTTAAGCGATTCCTGCAACCTAAAGGATTTACCACCATCTTTGGTAAGAAAAGTTTTTCGCCCACTTCTTACATCGATTTTGCCATTGTCGTTTGCCTGCAAGCTTTGTTTGATGACTCCATTGAAACTCAAATACTTCTCAGACCGCATCTCGCCAGTACCGTCTATGATCATGTAATCTTTTCCATGAGCTATTTTGCCATTGATCTTATACTCGTCCCGCCCTAATTTTGAGAAACGAACCTGCCCTTTTCCGGGAATCATATCGTGGGTAATGCTATGTTCACCTTCCCAGTTACGGAAGCGGTTATGGCTGAGAATACTGTCGTTAATTTTTGTTCTGGCGGCATTAATGGAATCAATAATCTTTGCGCTGTCAATTTTGGGCGTATCAGAAACAGTTGATTTTTTACACGCCACAACCAACAATAACACCAAGACAGGTAAGATTTTCTTCATGGATCTAATTTTTGCACTAAAATAAGGAAAATCCATTAAAAAGCCCTTTCGAAATAGATAATCCGAAAGGGCTTTTTGTATGTTAATTCTTGACTTAATTTAATTTTTCAAGGTAAAGTTCCTTTTCTTTATCATTCATCTCTGCAATACCATAGCGCTGAGATTTGGTGATAGCCAGCTCGTCCAGCATATCCACCATTGTCCTGTACTGTGAATCGTCTGTAGGTTTTATAATCACGGTGAAGAATTCTTTTTTAGGCGCTTTAGCCTTAGCTGTTTCAATAGTTCTAGCCACTTGGAAGTGATCAAAAGACACTGGTTTCAGGCTACTTTCATTAAGCTTGCTTTTTTCATCCTGATAGTAAAAAACCTTGCCATCTTTCCCGAGAATAAAGGTAATCTGATTCCTGTAATCAATTTCTGTAGGTGTATGAGGCCCTTTGGCAGGAAAGGCCACATCCATCACATTGGGTTTGGAAAAGTTGGTGGTAAACATAAAAAATGTAATTAACAGAAACCCAGATCGACCATCGGTGTCATATCTACACGCATGGTTGTTCTTGAACTGTTTCCTCTTTTTTTGCCTGGGTTACGCTCTTGCGTTTGAAAATCAGCCATAACTATTAAATTTAAAAATTATCAATAAAAAATCATAACACTTAATAAATTATTATATTTGAACATTAAAAAATACAAATTCCACACCATAATTATTAATTTTTAAATTATAATTAAAAATAACCATGCAATACATTATTAGAAGTCGTAAAAGATCATTTTTTGAAATTAGCTATCAGATAGAATTAAAAAACTGTTACCAACATTATTGATAATTTTAGGGATTCTGTAGTCCAATTAATTTTTAACCGAAAGAAAAAACATTAAATTTGCAACCTACTGACCTTAGTAAAAATGAATAAAGAACAACCTACAAGCCTCAACAACAGCAAAATTATTTCTAAGCCGAGAATTATCACCGGAATTGTTTTTATCCTTTTATCCATCGTACTTACACTTTCTTTTGTCTCCTACCTGATGAACTGGAAAGCAGACCAAAGCCAAGCTGGTACTATGGCCGACAAAGCGGTAAAATCTTCCAACATCTTTGGGAAAATTGGTGACTGGCTGGGCAACCTTTTTATTTTTGAAAGCATTGGAGTTGCAGCATTTGTAGTGGCATTTTTGTTCTTTGTTTTTGGGACTTTGATCTTTAAGAAAAACTATTTCAAACCTTGGAAAACCATATCGCACAGTTTATTTTTCATCTGTTGGACTCCTATTTTCTTTGGTGCCGTTACCAAAGGACAAGGCGTGTTGGGCGGTGTTTACGGTTACCAGATTATGGATTACCTGAGGTCATACATTGGTTCTGTAGGACTTTGGCTGGTTTTAGTAGTAAGTTTTGCACTCTATTTTATTTTAGAATTTAACCTCAGGCCAAGTTCCATCAAAAAGAAACTGAGCGATATCAACGACCAGACCATTGGCAAGATAAAAAGTATGATGCCGGATTCTCAGGAAGAATTTGAAGCGGACGAAGAACTGGAACAGGAACCAGTAGCGGAAAACAAAGCGGCTGTAGTAGTACCTACTAAAACCGAAGATGAATTCAGTAATATCAGGGTAACCCAAGAGGTTGAACCCATCAAAACACCGAATCAAACCTCGTTTCAGGAAGAGGTTAAGGAAACTGTGCCTTCGCCGGTTATCCTTTCGCCTTCTACCCCAACTATTTCTCAGGAAAAACCTGTGGAGACACATACTGCTAAAACTGATGACCATATTGCCTTCAATGTTGAGATAAAAAAAGATGAAGATTTTTTGCCAACTCCTGAACAACAGAAATCCGATG
Organism: Epilithonimonas sp.; assembly: GCF_056329745.1. NCBI lineage: Bacteria > Pseudomonadati > Bacteroidota > Flavobacteriia > Flavobacteriales > Weeksellaceae > Epilithonimonas > Epilithonimonas sp. Next base: position 108,663 of record NZ_JBWEYV010000003.1, read on the forward strand.
ACCTTATCAGCAAACATGGTTTGTATGACCACAAGCTTGATTTGGCAAAATTCCAGATGCCTTCAGTAGATCTGCTTAAAGATTATGGCAACGAGGAAATCACCATCAACAAAGATGAACTCGAAGAAAATAAAAACAGAATTGTTGGACTTCTGAAAACATTTAATGTAGGAATTTCGGAAATCAAAGCGACAATTGGGCCAACCGTTACACTTTATGAAATAGTACCAGAAGCAGGAATCCGCGTGGCAGCCATCAAAAAATTACAGGACGATATTGCCCTCAACCTTTCAGCACTCGGGATTAGGATTATTGCACCAATGCCTGGGAAAGGAACTATCGGGATCGAAGTGCCAAGGAAAAACCCGACAATGGTATCCATGAGATCCGTAGTGGCTTCGCCAAAATTCCAAAACGCCGATATGGATTTGCCAGTGGTGTTTGGGCGCACCATTTCCAACGAAGTATTTGTTGCCGATCTCGCCAAAATGCCACACTTGCTGATGGCCGGGGCAACAGGCCAGGGTAAATCTGTAGGGATCAATGCGATCCTGACTTCATTAATCTATAAAAAGCATCCTAGCGAGCTTAAGTTTGTGATGGTGGACCCGAAAAAAGTGGAGTTATCACTATATTCAAAGATTGAAAGACATTATTTGGCAAAACTTCCTGATACAGAAGATGCGATTATCACAGACAATGCGAAAGTAATTAACACACTGAATTCGCTTTGTATTGAGATGGATGACCGTTACGAATTGCTGAAAAATGCATTTTGTAAAAACATCAAAGAATATAATAAAAAATTTTCTGAAAGGAAACTGAACCCCGAAAACGGACACAGATATTTGCCGTACATTGTTCTGGTAGTGGATGAATTTGCCGACCTTATTATGACGGCTGGCAAAGAAGTGGAACACCCTATTGCGCGATTGGCACAGTTGGCCAGAGCCATTGGGATCCACCTTATTGTGGCGACACAAAGGCCTTCTGTAAATGTAATTACCGGTATGATCAAAGCTAATTTCCCGGCCAGGGTTGCCTTCCGGGTGATTTCGGGAGTCGATTCCAAAACCATTTTGGATTCGCCTGGAGCGGAGCAATTGGTTGGTAAAGGTGATATGCTTTACTTTAATGGTAACGATCTCACGCGTCTGCAATGCGCTTTTGTGGATACACCGGAAGTTGAGCGGATTGCGGAATATATTGGTGAACAAAAAGGGTATTCCGACGCTTACCTGCTTCCTGAATACTCCGGCGAAGATGGTGGCTCATCCGTAGGTTCTTTTGACCCGAATGAGAAAGATGCTCTATTTGAAGAAGCTGCAAGAATAGTGGTTTCCACACAACAGGGATCAACATCCATGCTGCAGCGGCAGTTGAAATTAGGTTACAACAGAGCCGGCCGAATTATGGATCAGCTGGAAGCAACCGGTATTGTTGGTGGTTTTAATGGTGCTAAAGCCAGAGAAGTCCAGATTACAGACCTTAATTCACTGGAGAAACTTTTGGATGAATTGAAGGGAAGATAACACAAAAAAAACTCTAAACTTTAATAAACCTTAACATTTATGATTAAGGTTTTTTTTATAAATTCATTCAAAATTATTGAGATGAAAAAAATTTGTCTACTATTTGGATTGTCAGCTTTTGGTTTGGTTTTCTCTCAGGAAAAGGCCGAAAAATTATTATCACCAACACCAAAGAAAGAAATTTTCGCCCATTCAGATTCTGCTACTAGCTTAAAACTGAAAAGAGAAACCGCCAGCAGCCCTTTTTATAAAAACCTAGATTCCAACAAGGCGGCTCGTTATAAAATGCTGACCAAAAAAGTCCCATCAAACAAACATTATCAACAGGAAAAACCTAAACCTTTTTCCTTAGATCCTATCAAACCCCTCAAACCACTTAAACCACTTTCCAAATAAATGTCGTCCCACGAACTCCTCTACAAAGCCATAAAAATCGCAACTAAAGCACACAAAAAACAAACCGACAAGTATGGCGCGCCCTATCTGGGACATGTTTTCCGCGTAATGAATGCTGGAAAAACTATTGACGAAAAAATTGTAGGTGCGTTGCATGACGTGGTAGAAGACGTGCCGGATTATGACTTTGCTTATCTCCGAGAAAAAGGATTCCCAGAGCATATTATCTTTGCCGTGGATTGTCTCACAAAACGTGAAAACGAAGAAGCTGACTATGATGCTTTTGTAAAAAGGACAGAACAAAGCAGCCTTGCAATTGCTGTAAAACTGAACGACCTGCGGGACAATATGGATCTCACAAGATTGCCCAGCCTGCTGGAAGAAAAAGACCTAAAAAGGTTTAATAAATACCTGAAAGCTTTTCTTTATCTCACAGAGAAATACTAACTAATCCCCAAGTGGCATATTGGGATCCCGCTCTGTATCAAAGCTATCGATAGTGAAATTGAGTGCAAAATAAACAAAATGATAATTATCGTTCTTCCTGGCAGAAAACTCACGCTGAAACATATATCCAATAGTAGAAGAAAGTAAACTATTAAACTGATAACCTAATCCCGCAAATGATCGGTATCTTTTAAATGCCGGTGCGCCGTTACTGAAAAAAACTTCTTCAAAAGCATTTGCGAATAAGGTCTTAGCCTCAATTTTATCATTATTAAGTGGCACAGTTGCACCCAAACGGTAACGGAAACGCACAGCCTGACTTTTTTCGCCTGACTGGCTTGCCAAAAAATATCTTTGCTCTGTACGAAGCCGGTGATCTATTTTTACATTGCCCAAACGGTGACTGTAAATATACTGTAGCCATATCCGCAACTCCTCCTGACTAATTGCCATCTTCTCATAAGTCGCATAACGGCCTGTACCGAAAAAAATCTGATTTTGTTTATCAAAATTATAGCCCAAACCACCTTTCACTTCGTAATAATCCAATACCGAGTAATCTCGTCTCGATCTTGTTTGAAACTCCACATAAGCTAACCATTTTGGATTCAACTTATAATTAAGAGAGACCATATTAAATCCCGAAACATGCCCTTGGGAATAGAGCATACTAACAGGAAACAGCACGAGAATTATTATTTTTTTCACCAGACTAAGATAAGTAAATCAACCATATTATATGGACAATTATTTGTTTTGACACCGAATAAAAAAGAATTAAAAATAAAACCCCTTCAGTAAAAACTGAAAGGGTTTATCAATATTCCGAACTTTATATTCTATCCTAATAGAAGCGTAAGTGGGCTTTCCAGATAAGTTCTTAATGTTTGTAAAAACTGAGCACCTGTAGCACCATCGATAACACGGTGGTCACACGCCAGGGAAAGTTTCATGGTATTACCAACGACAATCTGACCATTTTTAACGATTGGTTTTTCAACGATCGCCCCAACAGACAATATGGCTGAGTTAGGTTGATTGATAATAGAAGTGAATGTCTCTATACCAAACATCCCAAGGTTGGAAACCGAGAATGTGGAACCTTCCATCTCATTAGCCTTAAGCGCTTTCGTTTTGGCCCTTCCTGCCATATCTTTGACCGATGCCGAGATCTCGTTATAGTTCATATAATCTGTATTCTTAAGTACAGGAACTACCAATCCGTCTGGTACAGCTACAGCTACACCCACGTTGATATTGCCATGGTGAACAATCTTGTCACCTGCCCAAGAAGAGTTAACCTGAGGATGCTTTCTAAGTGCCACCGCCACAGCTTTAATCACCATATCATTGAAAGAGACTTTGGTATCCGGCTGGCTGTTGATTTCTTTTCTGGCTTCGATGGCTTTATCCATATTAATCTCAACAGTAAGGTAATAATGTGGTGCCGTAAACTTACTTTCGGCAAGTCTTTTGGCAATAATATTCCTCATTTGAGAATTCTGTGTTTCAGAATCTTCACCAGGTGTAAATGCTGCGCTTGGTTGCGCTGCTACAGCTTTTGGAGCAGATGCCGCAGGTGCTTGTGCAGATGGTTGGTAATTCTCAACATCTTTTTTCACAATTCTGCCATTCTCCCCAGAGCCTTTGATAGCTGCAAAATCAATCCCTTTGTCCTGAGCAATTTTTTTTGCCAAAGGCGAAATTGCTACACGATCCCCCGTGGACGCCGCCACAGGTGCTGATTCGTTTTTATCTTCTGCCAGTGCAGCAGATTTGGCTGTATCTTCAGAAGCTGCTTTTTGTGCAGCAGCAGGTTTACCACCACCGGAAACAACGGCTGAAACATCAGTTCCTGCAGGGCCAATGATTGCCAATATTTTATCTACCTCAGCCGCATCGCCTTCGCCAACTCCTTGATATAACAAAGTTCCGTTAAATTCAGATTCAAAATCCTGAACGGCTTTATCGGTTTCGATCTCAGCAAGGATATCGCCTTCTTTTACTGTATCACCCACATTTTTTTGCCATTTGGCAACTTTCCCCTCCGTCATGGTATCAGAAAGCCTTGGCATGGTGATAACTTCCACACCATCCGGGATGGCAGCAGCAGGAGCGTCCTGACCTGTTTCAACAGGAGTTTCTTCGTTCTCTGTTTTAGATTCTTCTTCAGATTTCTTTTCTTCGGTAGCAGCACCGCCGGCTTTGAGAGAAGAAATATCCTCACCTTCTTGCCCAATGATGGCTAAAACCGAATCCACAGGAGCCTGAGAACCCTCTTCAACACCTATATAGAGTAATGTTCCGTTGATCTCGGATTCAAAATCCTGAACGGCTTTATCAGTTTCTATCTCTGCCAGGATATCGCCTTCTTTTACAGCGTCCCCTACTTTCTTGTGCCATTTTGAAACTTTGCCTTCCGTCATCGTGTCCGATAAACGGGGCATAGTAATTACTTCTGCCATAATTTTTATTGATTTGAGATTCGATATTCGACATTTGAAACCCGACGAATTTCAAATTTCAAATTTCAAATTAATTCTGTTTTTAATTTTCTAATTTGTCTAAGAATGGATAATCAGGTGTAGAATATACAAAATCATAAACTTGAGAAACGTTTGGATACGGAGATTCTTCCATAAACTCTACGCACTCTTCCACAAAAGCTCTTGATTTTTCATCCATAACTTCCAGTTCCTGCTCTGTAGCCCAACCATTTTCCAAAATCCTATGTTTTACGATTTCGATTGGATCCTCTTTTTTGTGCTCAGCCACTTCTTCTTTAGTTCTGTAAGGTTCTGCATCTGACATAGAGTGACCTCTGTAACGGTAAGTTCTAGCCTCAATAAACGTTGGCCCATCTCCTCTTCTTGCTCTTTCTATCGCTTCGTAAGCCGCTTCTGCCACTTTCTCAGGATCCATTGCATCAATAGGAAGACAAGGCATTTCGTAACCTAATCCTAATTTATAAATATCCTCGTGATTGGCTGTTCTCTTAACCGATGTTCCCATAGCGTAACCATTGTTTTCGCAAACAAAAACCACTGGCAGTTTCCAGTTCATAGCCATGTTAAACGTCTCATGCAAAGATCCCTGACGTACGGCGCCGTCTCCCATAAAACAGATGTTTACCGCTTTTCTGTCAAAATATTTGTCAGCAAATGCAATACCTGCTCCCAAAGGAATCTGACCACCTACAATACCGTGGCCACCATAGAAACGGTGTTCTTTGCTGAAAATGTGCATAGAACCACCCATCCCTTTGGATGTTCCTGTTGCTTTTCCGCAAAGTTCTGCAAGGATTTTTTTAGGATCTACGCCCATCGCCATTGGGTGGATGTGGCATCTATAAGCCGTAATCATGCTGTCTTTAGTAAGGTCCATTGCATGGGCAAATCCGGCAGGAATAGCCTCCTGACCGTTATAAAGATGTAAGAAACCTCTGATTTTTTGTTTAAGATAAAGAGAACGGCATTTGTCTTCAAACCTTCTCCACATCGTCATTTCTTCATACCATTTCAGGTAGACTTCTTTAGAAAATTCTTTCATTGTAATTTCGAAATATGTAGCAAAAATAAGAAAAAAAACTTTTTTTATTGTTAGCATACAATTATATTTTCGTCATACAACACAAAATAATTGTGATGCATTTTTATAAATCCAGAAACTAAGTGCGGTTAACTAAGAGCTGCCAATAAAAGGCTTATGATTATTACCAAGCAGAAAAGTAACTTTCTGGCCCTGCATCGGGGTAAGATAGCCAACAATCTCTTCGGTTTTCTTTTCTCCATTTATTATATAAGTGGTAGTGATACTGCAATCCGCAGGAATATTAACCCAAACAGTCTGATGCTCTCCTGGTTTTAAATCATGTATCATTTTTTCGGAGCAGCCATGGATACCGACGTTGGTTATTGTAAAATTGGTTTTATTTTCTAATGTGAGCCGAACTGTATTAAGCAAATTAGAAAATACATAGAAGTAAAGGACTCCAACAGGAATGTTAAGTAATAGAAATCCAATTGATTTTAAAAGGGTTTTTCCGTTTATTTTTTTTACCCAATAATTAATCAAAAGAATAATTAAAACGACAACATTGATGATGAAAAGTATTGCTACGAAATAATAACTGCAAAACACTACCCAAACAGACATTGTAAAATAATATATTACAAGCAACATTGTTCCTACAATGAATGATCCAATGGCTGTTATCAATGCTAATTTGCCAGCCACAAATTTTAACTTCATTTTTTAGGAATCAAAATTTTTCGTTATCCAAAATAACCGTGAATATAATTCCGGGTAGTTTCGTTTTTCGGATGGTTAAAAATATCTTCTGTAGTGCCTTCCTCCATTTTTTCTCCCAGGTACATAAAAACCGTGCGGTCTGCAATACGCTGAGCCTGCTGCATATTATGAGTTACAATGATAATCGTGTATTGACTTTTAAGTTTTTTGATAAGATCCTCAATTTTTAGAGTACTGATAGGATCTAATGCAGAACAGGGCTCATCCATCAAAATCACTTCCGGCCTCAGAGCCACTGTACGGGCAATGCAGAGACGCTGTTGCTGCCCTCCTGATAACCTTGTTGCCGGTTTTTTAAGATCATCCTTTACTTCATCCCAAAGGTAGGCTTCTTCAAGCGCTTTTTGTACAACATCATGATTCACAGGCAGATTATTGATCTTGAGCCCGTATGCAATATTGTCATAAATACTTTTGGGAAAAGGATTGGCTTTTTGAAAAACCATCCCAACGCGCCGACGGATGTTGGTAACCTCTGCTGTTTTTGCATAAAGATCCTGATCATCCAGCATTACTTTACCAGTGATGTGCGCATCTGGATAGAGATCATGCATCCTATTAAAACACCTCAACAAAGTACTTTTCCCGCATCCCGAAGGACCGATAAGTGCAGTCACCTCTTTCTCAGGAAATCCTACATTGATATTTTTAAGAATCTGCTTGTTACCAAAAGATAGATTAAGGTTTTCAGCGGTTAATTTATTTTTCATCTTGTCTGTATTTATACCTTATGTAGAACGCTGTAAGATTCATCAGAAACACAACAATAATGAGGACGAGTGCCGTGCCATAAGCAATAGGTCGCACCTCCTCTATGGACTGATGTTGGGTAGACAACATGTACAAATGGTATGGTAAAGCCATGAACTCCTGTCCTGGGCTTGATAAGGCATTGGTAATATAAAATGCGGCACCGGTAAAAAGTATGGGCGCTGTTTCTCCTGCAGCCCGGGAAAGCGTTAATACTACGCCGGTTAATATCCCTGGCATAGATGCTGGCAAAACCACATCTCTGATAGACTCAAATTTGGTAGCACCCACACCCAATGCAGCTTCGCGCATGCTGGCCGGAACGCGCAAAAGAGCTTCTTCTGTTGTGGTAATGATATAAGGTAATGACAAAAGACCTAATGTAAAACCCGCAGCCAAAACCGATGTTCCCAGATGTAAAGTCTGTACAAAAAGTGCTAGCCCAAAAAGCCCATAAATGATGGATGGCACACCAGACAAATTACGAATCGAGGCTCTTATAATTCTTGTTAGTAAACTATTGCTGGCGTATTCGTTAAGATAAATAGCACAACAAATCCCAAAAGGAATTGAGAAAAGAGCTGTGATAATAGTCAGAAATACAGTTCCTATGATGGGCGTTAGAATACCACCTTTTGTCATCCCATCGGTTGGAGCTTTAATAATAAAATCCCAAGACAACACAGGCATTCCTTTCGTTATTATATCTGCTAATATGACTACGAGAAAAAGACAAACCATTCCCGTACAAAAGAGAAGCGTCCCCCATTCTATAACTGGAGAAATTTTTTTTAATCTAAACTGCATGGTATTTTCTAAATCGGTTGATAAAATATTCCCCAATCAAGTTTGCAACAAGTGTCATAAAAAATAAAACTACAGCGATGGCAAACAAGGCATAGTAATGCGTGGTTTGGTAAGGCACCTCTCCCATTTCTATAGCAATAGTCGCCGTAATTGTTTTAACAGAATCAAAAAATCCTTTTGGAAAAACAGCGGCATTGCCGGTGGCCATCAGTACAGTCATTGTTTCTCCAACGGCTCTACCAAGACCCAGCATCACTGCAGCAATAATACCTGGAGCGGCAGCCGGTATGGTTACCTTGCGGAGAGTTTGCCATCTGGATGCTCCAAGACCGTAACTAGCCTCCCTGTAGGTTTGGGGTACAGAATGGATGGCATCTTCCGAAATGGTAATAATAGTTGGTAATGCCATAATGGCTAACAATATCGCGCCGTTAAGGGCATTAAGCCCATTAGGAAGGTTGCTCATCTTGGCAATCTGAGGACCAACAAGCACAATTCCCAGAAATCCAATCACTACAGAAGGTACTGCAGCCAGCATTTCTATAGCCGGTTTTAAAAAGGTCTTAAGTTTGGAACCAGCATATTCTGATATAAATGCGGCAGTACCGATCCCTAAAGGAACTGCAATAACCATAGCACCGAAAGAAACAAGAGTGGTGCTCATAATTAATGGCAACAAACCATATTCGGGTTTGGCGGCTGTAGGATTCCATTCACTGCCGGTGATAAAGTCAAGTGGAGAAATTTTGGTAAAGAACGATACCGCGTTGTACATCAGCATAAAGAATATGCCTGCTAACAGTGCGAGAACCAATAATCCTGTGCTTTTAAAAATAATCTTTACCGAATTATCTATCCAGATTCTTTGTTTATACTGCATAATCAGTTAATTAGATAATAACCAGATTTTTCTATAATGTGTCTGCCGGCGCCTTTGGTTTCATAATCGATAAATGGCCGAACCTTATCCCAAGAGGTGGCTGGAATAAACTGATAAAGAGGTCGCTGAAAGAAATATTTGTTACTTTTAATTGCCTTTATATCCAATGGTGAAATAGAGGCCGAGGAAGTTGTTTCCTTAATAGAAAGAACCTTAACCCCTTGATTATCGTGTAGATTTTTTGATATATAACCCGCCCCCACATAACCAATGCCAGACTTGTCAATCTTAATCCCTTCTAGGATTTGTGCATTACCGGTCATTTCTTTTGCTTTGGGGCTGTACTCAATCTTTAGTTTGTTTTTGATAAAAGAATAGGTTCCAGAACTACTTTGCCTACCATAAATATTGATAGGCATATTAAGGCTGGATACCGAGGACCAACTCTCGGTTTTACCACTCATAATTTTCGCTAAAGTTGGGGCATCAATTTCGCTAATTGGATTATCCTTGTGCACTACAAAAGCGGTCGCGTCTTCTGCAAAAATGACGGTTTTTAGAATAATATTTTTTTTCTTGAACATGGCAATTTCATCATCTGTAAGTGGTCTAGATGAATTGGCGATATCAGCTTGGCCATTCATCAAAGAGGTAATACCCAACCCAGAACCACCACCGGAAATTGCAATACTTAGCTCTGGATTGACTTTATCAAATTGCTCTGCCAAATTAATTGCCAGATTTACCTCGGTGTCAGATCCTTTAATTTTTATTGTATGATCCGCGCGATTGCAGGATTGCACAACAAAAAGCAATGGCATCAGCAGACCAGAAAATCTTGTATTGAATAACTTAACCATCTCTGGCAAATTTAGAACTCTAAGGCAAACTGATCATTGACGGAATATTAAATTTTCATTAATCAAAATATTTATCCTAATTGCAATTATTACAACTGTATTGTAGAGCGCGAGCCGCATTCATCATTATCGTACCTGTAATGCCCATCAATCAATCTAATAGCTTGTCATATAGTCAAAAATTTTTGTATAGAAAACGGATTTATGTTGTTGATTCTTTTCGGAGGTTAGAAATATTTAATAGTAATTTTTGGATCTTTTCTTCTAACATTTAATGTTTTTAAGATATGCCTTCTACGCTCAAGAAAACAAATTGCGACTAGAAGTCAGTCCCCATCAATTAAAAAATTTCTTGAAATCCAAGGGTGATAAATGTGTTTTAGACTTGAAAAATTTACTGAAGGATTGAGGATATTCAAAGCCCAATTGATAAGCAACTTCACTAACAGATAAATTTGAAGATACTAGTTTTTCTTTCGCTATTTTAAGCACTTTATTATGTATATGCTGCTGGGTAGTCTGTCCTGTTAAATTTTTTAGAACATCACTCAAATATTTATTGGAGATGCACAGTTGATCTGCAAAATAATGTACTGAGGGCAAACTATCCAATTGTTGTTCGCAATAGTAATCGTCCAAAAGCTTTTGAAACTTCAAAAACAAATGATTGTTTATGGGTTTTCGTGTAGTAAATTGGCGATTATAAAAACGGTTACTTAGTGTAAGCAATAAATCTATTTGAGCAATTAATACATCTTGGCTAAAATTGTCTATCGGACGGCTTTCTTCTTGCTTTATTTTTCGAAATAACTCTTCTATATCTTGCTCCTCATCTTTAGATAAGATTAAAGCTTCATTTACGGAATAATCGAAAAAATTATAATTCTGTATTTTTGAAAATAGCTCATACCCTAATATAAAATCTGGGTGAAATATTAAGCACCAGCCTTTTCTTGGCGTTTGAAAGTTTTTGCTCAAAACCAGCATTTGGTTAGGGGCTGTAAATCCCATAACGCCTTCATCAAAATCGTAGCTTGTCTGTCCATATAGTAACTTGCAATTGCAATCATATTTTATCGTGATTGTGTAAAGTCCGAGTGTTAAATTGACATCATCTGTAACTTCAACTTTTGACAAATCCTCAAACGAATAGATACCTAACATAGGATGTTTAGGACTACCTAAGTTGCAAATGTCGTAATATGCTTGAACGCTGTTGATATTTAGATACTCTTTATTGTCCATCTACTTCTATTCTTAAATTTTTTCTCATCATATTGCCCCACATTTTTAAAATATATTTGGTTGGAATAAGAGAAGTTAATCGACGTGTAATTTTATTTTTTAAGCCGCTTATCGCAATTATTTTATGTTGTTTTAATCCTTCCATTGCTGTTTCAACTACCTGCTCAGGCGTTTCCAACTTTTTTGTGGAAAAGCTATTTTTTCTGTCATTGCCAATTTTTGCCGCATCAAAAAAGCCTGTTTCAGTAGCACCAGGGCATAATAACATTGTTTGAATTTTATATGGTCTGTTCTCTTCCCAAAGTGCTTCTGTGAAATACTTTACAAATCCTTTTGTTGCGGCGTATACATTCATATATGGGATACTTCCAAAACCTGCCATTGATCCAACATTGATGATTGTGCCATTTCTTTTTTCTCTCATTTGTGGCAAAAAAGAGTAAGTAAGGGCAACCATCGCATTCATATTTAAGTTCATCATATTTTGATAGTCGGCTATACTATATTCCAGGAAGTCTCCCCCAGATCCTATTCCAGCATTGTTGATCAAAAAATTTACCTCCAGATTCCTTTTTTGCACTTCCTCTAAAATTATTTTACTGCAATCCCTGTTTGTCAAATCAATAGCAATATACTGTGCCATAATATTATACTTATTGCTTAAATTTTCACAGAGCAATTTTAATTTGCTTTCTGTTCTTGCTATTAACAATAAATTGTGTTTTTCTAGTGCCAATCGTTTTGCGAAAGCCTCGCCAATTCCATTCGATGCACCGGTTATTAATGATACCTTCATTGTTTCCTATTATTTTTCACAAAGTTATTGCGATCAATAAATTATAAAGTGTTCAAAAATCGGTTTCTCGTATTCATATTTCGGAAAATAGATTTGCATTTTTCATATTCTGGAAATTACAACAATAATAAATTCCACAATGACTGTTGTGACACATTTATTCCAAAAATGATTAATGCAATAATTTCGACACATATGTGTCACGCTTTAAAGAAATCTTAATATTATTTTTGATTCCATAAAGCATAATTAATGACGGACAAAATATTACTAATTTCAGGACATCCTTCTTCCGCCTCATTTTCCAACGCCTTATTAGAATCATACCGTCTTGGGGCGGTATCCCGAGGGGCAACCTGCCAGCATATAGTTATATCCCAGCTAGATTTTAATCCTAATTTATCGGAAGGATATAAAAATAGAGAGGGCATGAATCTGGAGGATGATTTAAAAAAATCACAAGAATTGATTGCCTGGGCAGACCATATAGTCTTAGCCTATCCCACTTGGTGGGGTTCACTGCCAGCACTTACCAAAGGTTTTATCGACCGGGTATTTTTACCAGGTTTCGCATACAAATATCATAAGGGGAAAGCATTTCAAGAGAAACTTCTCAAAGGAAAAAGTGTACGTTTACTGGTAACGATGGATACTCCCAAATTGTGGTTTAACCTCGGCTTTAGAAGAGCACAATACAGAATGTTGCGCCAGCTGATTTTTGAGTTTGTCGGTATCAGCCCAGTACGTTTTACAACGTTTGGTTCCATGAGAACATCAAGCGAAAATGATCGTATCAAATGGCTAAAAAAAGTAAAACACCTTGGACTCAAAGGGATTTAGTAACTCTATTTTTTAAAATTTTATATTATTAAACGAAAATAATGTCAAAAGCTATACAAATAACGCCTCGATTGTGGCAGTTAAAAATGGGCAATATTAATGCCTACCTTATTACATCTGATGATGGTTTAATATTAGTGGATTCGGGATGGCCAAATCAGGCTGATGAGATTTTTTCCGCAGTTAGAATGGCCAATTTAGATCCTCTCAATATTAAGCATCTTGTACTAACCCACGGTCACGGGGATCACGCAGGCAGTGGGGCCGAGATAGTAAAACGTACAGGTGCTAAAGTCTATGCCCACCATGGCGATCTTGACCTGATAACTGGCGGACATGCAGAGCATAAGGGAACTAAGGTATCGGCTGGAGTTATTCCTTACCTTCTTAATCAGATTTTCATTAAGCCCTACGGCGTAGCATATGAGCCCTTTAATGTCGACTTTGTTTTAAAAGAGGGTGACAGACTACCAATGGCACCTGATATTGAAGTTATACATACACCTGGTCATTCTGCAGGTCATCTATGCTTTCTAATGCACAAGGATAGTGTTTTGATAGCTGCTGATATCTGTGCGAATACGATGGGTTTAGGGAATAGTATTTTGTATGAAGACAAAGAACTGACACTAAAATCCATTTTAAAAGCTGCTGCGCTGCCATTTGACATTGCAGTATTCGGGCACGGACCAGCAATTATGAGCAAAGCAAATCAAAAACTTAAAAGAAATTTTCTTAAATCTGATCTATATTTAACTTAACAAAACTTTTGATCTTTGCGGTCTGTCATTAAATTTAAATTAGCTTTGCCTTTAAATGAGAAATGAAAAAGAAATAGATCATAATACCTTTGAAATCAAGAAGTATCTCAACTTTATTAAAAGTCTTTGTCCCCGGATAACAGACGAGGAGCTTGATGTACATAGTGTCGGATTATCTATCTGCAGATTAAAAAAGAAAGATCATTTTATAGAATTAGGTCAAATGAAAGACAATATTGGTTTTGTTACAAAGGGGCTTATCAGGTCATTTTATAACGATAAAAATGATCGAGAAGTTACGCAGCAATTAATGCCCGAAGAAACTTTTGTCTCTCATTATTCATCCTTGCTAAACAACACGCCAAGCCGGTTTACGTATGAATGTTTGGAGGACACCATATTGGTAAATATACCATATACCTCAATACTTGATGCTTATGATTTTTCACATAATTTTGAGCGTTTCGGGCGTATTATCGCAGAAAAAATTTGTCAGAATCACCATATGCGTGTAGAAAGTTTTTTATTTGAAACTGCTGAACAACGGTACTCAAATTTTATAAAGGTATATCCCGACTTGTTAAAGCGAGTTTCAGTTACCCATTTAAGTAGTTATCTGGGAATGGAAAGGCAAACCTTGACTAGAATACGAAGTAAAAATAAATAAATTGTCAGTTCTTCAGATAGTAATCTTTTTATTCCAAAAAAAACAAACTTATATAATTTTGCGTTTTCGAAAGTAAGATTTAAAATAATAAGTCAAATCATTCATGCAGGGAGTAATTCATGTTCTGTATGTTTGAATCTTACTGCACAAATTTTATTATTAATACTCTGCACAAATTAATAACTTACTGTTCCAATGTAACAAACAAAAAATGGATGATCAGAATATTAATTTTAACATTTTTATTTAGTGAAAGCGAAGAATTAAAAAGATACTATCATTTCTTCTTTCAAATATCAACTAATCTTATAAATTATCATTATCAAACCAGCTATATCAGGATAGCTCTAAAAATTAAGATAAGTAATACCTTCATTCTTTGCTAGTTTTCTTTCTTAGCTAGGAAAGATGTTATTAATATTTCATAGAATGTCAAAACTTGAAGAATCTCATTGTCTGAAGAGTTTAGTCGTAAGCTAAGGTTTAATTACCAACAAAGTGACTTTGTAAGTTTTAATATTGATTTTTATAGTGCTGCAAATTTGGGTTGCAAGCGTTCAAGAAATATTGTAACAGTAACACAACATTTAGGTCAGATCATCATTTATTACTAATTTGGTCAATAATAAAGCATTACACTTTATTTCCAACTAATGAAAAAGCAATTTCTGCTAACCTTGTTTTTTAGTTTCGGAATTTTTTTACAGGCACAAAAACTATTGGAGAATGTTGATTTTGAAAAGGGAAATATGGCACTTGCAAAGGCGCAATATATCACTCACAAAATTTATGAATATACTGGGCATGGCGTAAAAGATGAAAATCCAAAAGAAGTTCTAGCTGACATTCATTCATTTTAATTCAAAACAAGATAATTCAGTGAGCGTATTGTACTTCTATCCTCTCTTTGTAAGTCGCAAACAAACCCTATTTTAAGTAAGGCTCAAAAGGGATAAAACAAGATGTAGAAATAAAAATCAAGCCCAATGATTTATACACTAACTTTGTTGGGTTAATAAATTTATGAGTAGAAACATTACATCGCCAAAAATGAAACAAAAATATTCGGCATAGGAAGTTCCTATAATTTGGTATTTTACTTCCCGCCGAATTCTTTTTAATAGGTAAAGGGAGTTCCTATTTGTCAACTTTACTCCTCACTTTTTTAAAAAGACAAAAAATGAAAACATTAAAATTATTTAACGCCGTGGTTGCCCGCGAAAGTGCAGAAAAGCCATTTGTATCGGAACAAGGATACATTATAGAGCCGGGCGCACTTTGGGCAAAAAAAGAGATCATCAATTTTTACAAAAATGAAAAATTGGACGGCTACGGCCTTAATAAAACTTTTCACAAATCTTGGAAAACTATTTTTGAGAGTTCACGATACGATCTTTTAATTGAGCAGATTAGACATTATATTTCCACTTACGGAAGTGATTTTCAAGATGAAATCTATATCCCAAACGAAGTACTTAACACCCCAGATACAAAAATTATTTTTAAGGTTATAAAAGCCTATCCCAAAGAAATAATGATTCAGAAATGCCTGGATCTGCTGCAATCTGGTATTGCCTTGGAAGAAAAAACCATCAATGACATCCTATCGGTTTTGGTAGATGAACTTTCGTATCAATTTAGTGGCAACGAAAATATTAAAAACAAAGAGGCTCTTGTTAAAATTGCCGATATGTACGGGATTATCCCAAATGATACTTTGGAATTTTTCCGCTACATTCTCTATCGTGCCACAGGGCAATCTCTTCTGATAAAAAGCAAGGAAGTGATTGACGCTATCAAAGTTGCCAATTATAACCCGGCCGCCGCATTTGAAAAGTTTGGATTAGAAAAATTGGCTGAAATTTTCAACCGTTTCAAACCTTTATTTTTGGCATTCAAAACAAAATGTCCAAAAACGATTAACAAAATTTCAAAACTTTCAAAAATCTATCATCAGCCATTGGTTTCCAATCCACTGAACTATGTAACGAGCATCATCCTAAATAAGGAAGAAGATTTACATTGGCTAGATAATGCAACGCCATTTGCCTTGTTTAGAGCCATTTCCGCTTGCCATACAAGAATACACGGGCAATATGCGTTTGCTTACAGAATAAGAAATGGAAAATCATTTATCAAAACCAACAAAGTTTCTGGTGCCGCTCGGGCAAATTATGATTTTTTGATAAGTTATTGTAAGAATAGATTTAACCTTGCCGGAAAAAGCTTTTTCCTGCCAAAGGATGTAGAATATGCGTTGCCGATATCCGAGAAAATGTTTGTAGGGAATATCCCCACAGGCAGTAAATTTTATGGTGAAAATCTCGCCGTAGGCGTCTATTGGGAAAATCACTGGAGAGCTCACGATATAGATATTTCTGGGATCAACATTGGGGGTAAAGTGGGTTGGAATGCCGATTATAAACAGGGCAACGGAAACTTGATGTACTCCGGTGATATTACAGATGCACCAGAAGGAGCGGTGGAATATTTGTATGCCAACAATGGATTAAATGAACCTACGCTGGTGAATACCAATATATATTTGGGAGAAAGTAATTGTGAGTATAAGATAATTCTTGGTAAAGGTGACCAAATCGATTATCATTTTATGATGAACCCCAACAAGCTTTTTTTGGAAACCAAATGCCAGGCTGTACAAAAGCAAACAATTCTAGGTATACTTCTTCCAGAAAACAAAAGACAATGTTTTGTTTTGCTTAATTTTGGCGCCGGACAATGCAGAGTATCTGGACATTCGGAAATTACTATTACTGCAACCAAAGCTCTATACCAACAATGGCATAATCCGATAACACTAAGAGAAATTTTAATAGCTTTTGGAGGAGAGATTGTAGAAGATAGTGAAAAGGCTGATTATAATTTATCTTTAGACCATTTGCAAAAAGACAGCTTCATCCGTTTATTTTAATATAGATAGAGATTTTAAATAGAAATTTATTAAAAATTAAGAGTTAATAATGACAGCTTTAGAACAGTTTGGTGTCGAGATTTTTACGCAACATAATATCTTTGAAAGGATCTCTGCAGACAAACCTTTTCGCCCGGCTAATCCTTCCTTTATTTTTATTAAAAGTGGTTCTATCAAACTCCGACAGCATTTTAATGATCTCGAACTTCGGGCAAACACCTTCATGGTAACCGATCCACAGACTGTTTATGAAGTAATCTCGGTAAGCGATGATTTCCAGTCGAGAATGGTATCATACAAACGCGAATATATCAGCACATTATCTTTAAAGTTCAATAGGCTCATCACCTTCCGTTATTTCCGGCAGCAAATGAACATTGGCGTCCCGCTCTCGCAGGCTGATCTTGAGGTTGTTTGGAAAAGTGTTAATTTCCTGAAGTACATCTTGGATACAGAGACCGAAATGATTTATAAAAAGGAAATTGTAGAGCATCTCTTTTCAGTATTCTGTTATCAGATTGCCGGGATCATCAGCCAGGAGGATAATAGCGCCATGAGCCAAATGTCCAGAAAAGAAGAGATTGTTTTTCTTTTCCTGAATGATCTGGCCAACCACCATCTCAACAACCGCAATGTTGAGTTCTACGCAGAACGACAGTCGATTACAACCAGACATCTTTCCGCTGTGGTAAAATCGGTTACGGGAAGATCAGCCAGCCACATCATCGCCTCCATTGTCATTAATGAAGCCAAGGTTTATCTTAATTCGTCAAAGATGCCGATCTCTGATATTTCCATCATTCTTGGCTTCAGTGATCCCTACTCCTTTTCCCATTTTTTCAAAAAAAACTTGGGACTTAGTCCGAGCCAATACCGCCAACAGTTTTTGTAGAAAATACTACATTTGAACATCTTTTTCCAAAATTCAAACATTTGTTTGAAGTCTTAATCTACCTAATTTTGCATTCGTAAAACAAGGTATAATGATTAATTCTATAAAAACGGCACTATCACTCATGATAGCGTTGTTTCCTGCGCTGGTATTTTCACAAGAGACCAGACATATGACAGCGGATGACGTGGCACAGCTGGCCATACGCAATCATCAGCAATTGCGGGTTTCTGCACAAAATATAGGTATTGCTCAACAACAGACAACTATTGTCAAACTGCAAAAACTGCCCTCTATCACTGCTTCTACCAGCCAATTCTATTTGGGGAACGTGGTAGCCATAGATAAAGATTTTTCTAATTCTACTACCATCCCAATGCCGCACTATGGGAGTTCCTACGCGGTACAGGCGACACAACTCATCTTCAAAGGAGGATTGGTAAATAAGTCCATAGAGATGGCGGGGCTTAGGGAACAACTTTCTGAATTGGATCTGGAGAAAAACAAGCAGGACGTTAAATTATTGGTGATCTCCAACTATCTCGATATTTATAAAATTATTAATCAGGAGCAGGTTTTTCAGAACAATAAAAAACTGGCTTTGGAACGTTTGAAAAACGTTAATGATTTTTACAAACAGGGAATGATTACCCGTAATGAAGTCATCCGTGGTGAACTGAATATCAAAAATCTGGATCAAGGCATCCTGACCCTAAGCAACAACAGAAAGATCCTCAACTATAACCTAAATACTGCTTTGGGACTGGATCAAAATACACAGATTATCCCTGTTGAAAATTTGGGCAATAGAGAAACGGGAATTGGGCTGGATTATTACCTGACGCTGGCGCATGAAAGCAATCCACAGATAAAATCTGCAAAAACGAGTATTGAAGTCGCTGATAAAAACATCAAAATCATCAAAACTGACAAAATGCCTACAATAGCGGGTTTTGGTGGCTATTCTCTCCAACGGCCTATTACGACAAGAAACCCAGTTCTGGACATGTATGCCAGTGGCTGGCAGGGCGGGATATCTTTGAGTTACAATATAGACAACCTTTATAAAACCAAAGAAAGAGTAAAGCTGGGCGAACTCCAGAAGAATCAGGCTAATGATGCCATGATCCTGGTACAGCAAAATTTGGACATGGCTGTGAATGCTGCTTATACCAAATATCAGGAAGCCATACAGCAGGCCTCGATCCTAAATGATGCTAAAAACCTGGCCGATGAAAATTACAAAATTACAGAAGCCAAATACCTGAATCAACTGGCTGTGCAGGCTGAGATGATTGACGCGCAGAACCAAAAACTGCAATCTGAACTTGACTTTGCCAATGCCGAAATCAACATCCTCTATCAATACTACAACCTTCTGAAAGCTACAGGAACACTCTAACCTCAACTGAAATCAACATAATGGAAAACAAGGAACAAACTACTCCAGATACAAAACCTGCCACACCTAACGCTGTGGTAAAGAAAAAACAAAATAAAAAGAACAAAATAAGAGCTACCCTCTCCAACATCATCGTCTTTGCAGTGATTGGCTTGGGGCTTTTTTGGCTGGTGCGTCAATATTTTCATATCGGTGACAAAACTTATACAGAATCTGCACAGGTAGAAGAATTTATTAACCCTGTCAACACAAGGGTTTCGGCCTACATCAAGGCGATCAAATTCATAGAACATCAACATGTGAAAAAAGGCGATACACTGGTGATCCTAGACAATCGGGAAATCCTAACCCAGCTTGGACAGGCAGAAGCTGCTTATCAAAATGCAATGGCACAGAGATCTGCTACAAGCTCCTCTGTTAATACCGTTTCTAACAATGTAAATGTGATGGAATCTAATATTGCCGGTGCCAAAGCCAGACTTTGGAATGCCGAGCAGAACCTCAACCGGTACAAAAACCTATTGGCTTCCGAAGCGGTGACAAGGCAGCAATACGACCAAATGAAAACCGAATACGATGCGCAAAAATCAGTTTACCAAACACTTATAAACCAAAAACAATCTGCGAACCTTTCCACTACCGAAGTCAAAAGCAAATTAGGGATTAACGATGCTGAAATCAAAAGGACAAAAGCAGCTCTGGATATGGCGAAAATCAATTTATCATATACCATCATCACTGCACCTTATGATGGCGTCATGGGGCGAAGGATTATCTCCGAAGGGCAACTGATACAGCCAGGGCAACAGATAGGCACCATTGTTCTCAACAATCAAAAATGGGTTACTGCCAACTTCTTGGAAAGCCAGATGCCCAACATAAGACTTGGCGAAAAAATGATCATGACGGCCGATGCATTGGGCGGTAAACAATTTGAAGGGACAGTCACTGCCATCTCAGCAGCTACAGGTTCCCGATATTCTAGTGTGCCTACCGATAATTCGACTGGTAATTTTATAAAGGTTCAGCAAAGAATCCCTGTAAGAATCGAGTTTACATCCAATAATAAAAAAGAAGATATTGATAAACTGAGTGCTGGGATGAATATGAATGTCTCAATTAATAAGTAAAAAAATGTACAACAAAGGTCTTTTTAATGACTGGGTGCCCAAGCCTCTACAGTTGCTTCTCATTGTTTTGCTGCTGGTAGTTGTTATGCCGCTGGGTGGCGTTTACACTGGTAACATCAGCTTTATGGTAAGTGGTACCGGTCAACTCACCGAATATTATATGTGGGCCAATTATGCCACCACAATTGGGATGGGAGCCTGCATGCCAGTGGTTCTAAGGATCAAGATGAGGTTCAGGATTCGGGATAAGGTGGTGATGCTGCTTGTACTTTTGGGATGCTTAAGTTACATCAATTCAACGACTATGGAACCTGCTATTATCATTGCAAGTGCCTTAATAATTGGATTTCTGAAAATGATGATCACCATAGAGCTTTTTCTTCCACTTATGGTCATGTTAGGACACAGAGGTGTTTTCTATAGTGTTTTCTATACTTTTGTTTTGGTACTGAATCAAATATCAGCTTATTATGCTGTAGAAATATCAATCCTCTACAACTGGCAGCAATTTTTTATCATTGCATCCATAGAATGTTTGGTGATGGCTTTAGTTTGCTGGATTTTTATGCATAATAAATATTTTGCGATGAAAGTCCCTTTGCACTATATAGACTGGCTGAGCATCCTCCTGTTTGTCTCTACGTTTATGCTTTCCGCCTATGTTTTTACATTTGGCAAGCAGCAGGATTGGCTCAATTCACCCAGGATTATTAATGCATCTATAGCCGCTTTTATCAGTTTTGCAGTTCTTTGCATTCGGCAAACTACACTTAAGAGACCTTACCTCTCATTTAAAATTTTCACCAAAAGCAATGTACAAAATGGCTTGTTGATGCTCCTGTTTCTAGGGATGTTTTTGGGAACAACGTCGGTACAGAATATCTTTTCGGTAGGTGTCTTAGGCTACGACCAACTCACCAATGCCAAACTCAACCTTATGATGATTCCCGGGCTTTTGGTGTCAGGCATTATGGCAGTTTTTTGGTTTAAGAAAGAAATAGCAATTAAGATGTTTATCTTTTCCGGATTTGCAGGCATGTTGGCTTATGCCATTATCATGTATTTCTCTATGGTTCCTGAGTTCAGTTATGATTTGTGGTATCTGCCCTTGTTTTTGAAAGGCTATGGCATGGGTGCCCTTTTTATAGCAATCTGGTACTACACTCTGGATAAACTGGAACTGGATGATATGTTGGCGGCCATTGGCCTTGTGCTGGTGTGGCGAACATTTCTAGCCGTGGCATTATTTTCTGCTTTATTTTCGTGGTTTCAGTATCAGTTTCAGATAGAGAGCTTAGGAAACCTAGCCGTATATCTGGACGGTATGACCTTGACTTCGCAAAATTTACCAGCTAATTTGAAAAACATCCAGCTGAATGCCATCCTCTCTGCCAATAAGCGATTATTCGGTTACATCATATTGGTGGGGTTCAGCATTTTACTATACGTATTAGCCCATCATTTTGGTAGAGAAAAATTCAGATATCCGCGATTTATCAGACTCGTGAATGGAAAATCCGTTATTGCCAGAAAACGTTTAAATGAAAGGAAAAGACTAGCACAAGAGCTGCAGGATGCATCTGGATCGGCACTTTAAAAATACCTTGTTTTTCATTGGCAGAGCCCTTTCTTGTATGAGATTGGGCTTTGCTTTTTAATTAATAATCTAACAACTCATTTTTTTAGATCAATACTATTCATATAAATTCCCGAAAAGTTCACCATATACCATACCTATCATCTTTGCATTTTTGTAGCAATCAAATTGTAAAACATTAAAATTAAAAAAGATGACAAGAAATGATTTAAAAGGAAAAGTAGTTTTAATTGCGGGTGGTGCAAAAAACTTAGGCGGTTTGTTAAGCCGGGATTTTGCTGCAAAAGGCGCGAAAGTAGCCATTCATTATAACAGCGACAGTACGAAATCCGATGCCGAAAAAACACTGGCAGACATTATCAATGCCGGAGGAGAAGCATTTATCTATCAAGCAGACCTCACCGATGTTAAGAATATTAGCCAACTTTTTGATGCAACTATTAATAAGTTTGGAGGTGTTGATATTGCAATCAACACGGTAGGAAAAGTATTGAAAAAACCTTTTGCTGAAACAACGGAAGAAGAATACGACAGCATGAGCGACATCAATTCCAAAGTGGCATATTTCTTCATTCAGGAAGCCGGAAAAAAACTGAATGATAATGGGAAAATATGTACAATTGTAACGTCATTATTAGCCGCATTTACCGGATACTACTCTACCTATGCAGGTGCAAAAGCTCCGGTAGAACATTTTACCAGAGCGGCTTCCAAAGAATTTGGCTCCCGAGGAATCTCCGTAACAGCAGTTGCGCCGGGACCAATGGATACACCATTCTTCTACGGACAGGAAAGCGATGATGCCGTGGCTTATCACAAACAGGCATCAGATTTGGGCGGATTAACCGACATCAAAGACATTGCTCCATTAGTTGAGTTTTTGGTAAGTGACGGATGGTGGATCACCGGACAAACCATTTTCGCAAATGGCGGTTATACAACAAGATAAATCACAAATTTATATATATAAAAAGGCAAATGACACTGTTATTTGCCTTTTTAATTAAAATAGCCAAACGACTTCAAATTTTCCCGTTTATTTTAAATTCCATCAAAATGATTATGGAAAATTCAATCGTTTGGATATGGACAAGTATTAAGTGAAAAAATTGCAACATCCCTTTGTAAATAAATCTCTGTTTAATGTCTTATTTTTGGTACTTTTAGAAAAATTATTAATGACCTGAAAATTTAACGACTGATAACAATGAAGAATTTATACTTACTGCTAGTCCTTCTTTCAACGTATTTTGCCTGGGGACAAAATCAACGTTTTGTTTATGAATACACCTTTAAACCGGATTCTTTGGACCACAGTTTTAAGATTGAAGAATTGATGAATCTGGATGTTGAAAAAAAAGGTTCATTATTCTACAGTAGCCTGCATCTTAAAAGTGACTCTATTCTGAAAAATCAGATAGAAAAAGGAATACGGAGTGGTGGATCATTTGAGCTTGATATGAGAAAAACTCCCAGAGCGCAAGCCAAATTTATTATCTCAAAAAAATACCCTGACTTCGAGATCATATTCAGTTATCCAGTAGGTGCCAGCAATCTTGCGATAAAATCACAAAACATAATGCATTGGAAAATTTTACCAGACACTGATAAAATTCAGGCATTTGATGTACAGAAAGCGGTAACTGATTTTGGAGGAAGGCATTGGACGGCTTGGTTCACCAATCAAATACAAATACAGGATGGCCCTTATAAATTTTGTGGTTTACCGGGTTTGATATTATCAGTTGAAGATGATAAAGGTGAGCATATATTTAAATTGGTAGGTAGTAAAAAACTGGATGCAATGCAATATCCGGTGACAATGACGACACAAAAAACGCTCGTCTCATCGCAAAGATTCAACCAATTATGGAATGAATTTAAAAATGATCCCGCCAAAACAATTAAGCTGATGCATAGCTCTTCTGAGATGTCGGAGACACTGCTGTTTAACTCCAACACGGGCAAACCGATGACAAAACAAGAACTAATTAGGGGAAAAGAAGAAAGAGACCGCGCATACTTCAAACGGTTTAATAATTATATAGAACCCCAACTCTTCCGATAAAGATTATTATAAAATATAGGTTTATTATCCTAGCAATTTCCTTATCAGCCTAAGTTTCCCCGCCGTATGAGGATAATATTTTAAACTAAATTCCAGCCAAGTAGGTTTGTCAAGGATACTTTTATAGTGCGTAAAACTTTGGAAGCCGGCAAAACCATGATAAGAGCCCATACCACTCTCACCTACACCTCCAAAAGGCAGCTGCGAATTGCTAATATGCATTACCGCATCGTTAACTGCACCACCACCAAAAGAAATTTCATTTAGAATGCGATTCTTAATGCTTTGGTCATCCGTAAAAACATAGCACGACAATGGACGTGGCCTGGATTTGACCCAGCCAATCGCTTCGGACAGGTTATTATACGATATTACAGGTAAAATGGGACCAAAAATCTCCTCCTGCATCACGGCATCTGTCAATTCAACATTTGTAAGCACTGTGGGCTCTATATAACGGTTGGCGATGTCAACATGGCCGCCATAATATACTTTCGAAGGATGAATAAGCCCCACCAATCGATCCAAGTTTTTATCATTGATAATTTGAACATAGGCGCCAGCCTCCAAGCTAAAATCAACTGTTTTTATTTCCGAAACCAAGGCCTCCAAAAAAGCCTGTTTTACGGAATGATGAACAAAAATATAATCAGGAGCAATACAGGTTTGGCCGGCATTCAGAAACTTTGCCCACACCAGTCTTTTAACTGTCATTTTCATATTGCATTTTTCTGTGACAAATGCAGGGCTTTTTCCGCCCAGTTCCAGAGTCACGGGTGTCAGGTGCTTTGCTGCCGCCTGATAAACAATTCTGCCCACCGGCACACTTCCCGTGAAAAATATCTTATCAAATTTTTGTTCTAACAGTTCCGTTGTTTCCGCTATACTTCCCTCTACAACGCAGAAATATTGGGGATCAAAGTTTTCATTGATCATCTTGGCTATTATGCCGCCGCTTTTGGATGGCAGTTCACTCGGTTTCAGGACCACAGTGCATCCTGCCGCAATGGCGGGAATCACGGGTGCCAAAGACAATTGGTAAGGGTAATTCCAAGCACCAATTATAAGCGACGCACCCAGCGGTTCTGGGATGATGTAACTTTTAGCAGGGAAATTAATCAAATTAGTCCTTACTCTTTTCACTTTTGTCCACCGTCTTATTTTGCGAATTGCTTCTTTAATATCTATGTACAACAATGCCAGCTCATTGGTGTAGGTGTCAAATTCTGATTTACAAAAATCTGCCTTAATGGCCTCAAACATTTCGTTTTCATAAAGTTTAAGAACACTTCGAAACTTTTCGAGCTGCGAGATCCTAAAATCTACAGACTTTGTAGCGTCGCTTAGGAAATAACTATGTTGGTTTTTAACCATTTGGGCGATATCTGTCATATGGAAAGGTATTGGAATGTCATCTTAAGCCTATGGCAAAATAACAAGTAAATTTAATTCTTTTTAAGTGCTGATGA
Source organism: Epilithonimonas sp. (assembly GCF_056329745.1). Lineage (NCBI taxonomy): Bacteria > Pseudomonadati > Bacteroidota > Flavobacteriia > Flavobacteriales > Weeksellaceae > Epilithonimonas > Epilithonimonas sp. The sequence continues at coordinate 134,445 of NZ_JBWEYV010000003.1, forward strand.
TTTATGAACAGCCGTTTTGCCAGTCTTTTCACTCATGACTTCGTATTGTGGTTCCTCATTGCTGGCGCGACGCTGCCGTCCCATAAATATAAAATCTTGCGTGTGAATTTTTATGATAATGCCGTATGCTTCGCCATACCGAAATTTCCATTTCACATGATCTCCTATTTTCATAATTAATAATGTTTTTAGACTGATTAATATTGACCTGATATTGGTAAAAATGAGTATGCAATTAAGTCTTTTATATGAAATTTACAGCATGCTTGCCTTCAATAGTGATTTAAATATCAGTTAATTAACAAAATGTATGCAGTTTTAAATGTCAAATTCAAAAACAAATTTGAGACCAGCCTACAACTTCAAACTGACATCTTAACTTCAAAATGCAAGCATTTACTCAGAGTAGATCCGCAATAATCTCCGGTAGCCAACAAGGATAGATGCTTTTGAGATAAAACCGACAAATACATTTTCATGATTAGTTACAGGAAGATCGGGTAATCCAGTGGCATCAAAAATATCGAATATTTGAGCGACATTCATTTCGGGATACACAATCGCGGCAGGAGATTTCATAAGTGCTGCGATGGACAGTTCCTGGTTGTCTGTAGAAAAAAGGTAAGGCCGGATATCATTTAGATTTAGGATACCTTTTAGATGGTTATTAGAATCTACAACAGCGAACACATCCTTTTTGCCATGTTTAATCATGTCTACCAATTCATTAACCGATGCCCCATCGTGTATCTTTTGCGCATTTTTATCGATATAATCAGTGGTATGCAGGGAATATAGAAGGTTTTTATCATGCTCCAAAGTAAAGATTTTACCCTGTGCTGCAAGGGATTTGAGTTCAGGCGAAATAGGCGAAAAACTTCTGGCGATAAGGTATGATATCACCGAAACAATCATTAGCGGAACAAATAGATCATAGCCGGAGCTGGATTCTGCGATCAAGAATATCGCCGTAAGCGGTGCATAGATAATGCCACTCATCGCACCCGCCATCCCTACCAAAACAAGATTGGTGACCGGCACATCCTTAAGTCCTGCCAATTGGCAGATTACCGCAAAAAGAAAGCCCATGGTACCACCTGCAAACAACGAAGGCGCAAAATTACCTCCATTACCTCCACTGAAAATTGTAACAGGTGTGGCCACAGCTTTTAAAAGCAAAACCATAATTAAGAACAAAACCACACTGAAACTGCTGACATCTATGTAGCGGAAAAGACTGTTGTCTATAATAGAAAGTGTTTGCCCATTGGTAAAAGCCTTTACCGTATCGTAACCTTCACCAAACAGCGGAGGAAACAAAACACATAAAACCGAAAGTACAGCACCACCTGCAATTGCCCGACGCATAGGTGACCATTCCAATTTTTTGATGATGTGTTCCACTTTCTGAGATATCAAAACAAAATAACGGGCGTAAAGTCCTGTCAATAAGCCCAAAAGAAGATAATAAGGGATATTCCTGTAATCAAATGCCTCGCGGGTATTAAAATGGAAGAGAACATCTTCTTGCAGAAGAATTTTTGACAACAAACTACCACATACAGCCGCCACAACTAGCGGAATAAAATCGGTAAAAATAACGCCGGTCAATAAAATCTCAAACGCAAACATAATCCCGGCAATTGGCGCGTTAAAAGCAGAAGCAATCCCCGCACTGGCACCTGCTGCCAATAGAAGTGTACGCTCTTTGTAATCCAGCTTATAGGTTTGAGCATAATTAGATCCTATGGCCGCACCGGTGACGGCAATGGGGCTTTCCAAACCTGCAGACCCACCCAAACTAACAGTAATGGCACTCTGTATCACTTGAGAGTACATTTTTACCGACGAGACAATACTAGAATTTTGTGCAATCTCATACAAGATGGATGCTATACCTTTTCTGGCTTGACCCTTGAAAAATGTCAGAACCGTGATGGTAGTAAGCACAATGCCTAGAAAAGGAAAAACAATGTAAAAAAAAATCTGATATTCAAAATGAACTTTATGCGTAATCAGGTAATGGATTTCATGAACCAGCGTTTTAAGAATAACACCTGCCAAACCAGCACTGAAACCAACCAAAATACCGGAAACCACTAAAAATTGATTTCTGCTAAGCCTGTTTTTCAACCAATGCAAAACCAATTCGTAGCTGCGGGCTTTTTCCAGCCCATATTGGCGAAAGTCCCTTTTAAATTTTAAAAAGCTCAGGTATTTTCTCTTATTCCCGATATTCACGTGAAGGCATTTATCTCACAAATATACCGATAACAATTGATTGAAAACGCTAAACCAAATAAATAATTAATGACCATCCAGTTTATAATTTGATACATATTTGACTTAATTAAGATGTAATTTGAGCTTGATTCATTCCCTTTTATAATTAGCAAGACGTTCTTACATCATAATAAGGTCTTCCTTTTTATTAAAAAGTTATGAATAAAATTGATCTTATCTAGCCTAAACTAAATGTAATTTCCTTTGCTGGGGACTAAAAAACAGTATCTTTGAAATAAAAAAACCTTTGGAAAGTTTACAGAATCTAATGTTGGTATTGCTGTACGGTGGACTCATCATGATGTTTTTCACCATTCTACTCAATCCGATGAAAGTAAACAGAAAAGCCAATTTTTTCTTCAGCATTTTCTTATTCTTATGGTCCAACTATTGGATTTTGGATGTTTTGTCACTTTGTGGTTTTATGCCAAGTCCCACTTTCATTTTCTTTGTGGAGCTTATCCAGATTTTCACACCCATTTTTTTATTTTACAGCTTTGTGTTTTTTGCCAATCCCAATTATCAGTTTCAAAAAAGAGATTTGGTATGTTTGGTCGTGCCCTTGATTTACCTGATCATTTTATTCAATTCAGAAAACAATAAAAACATAGAACAGGTTCGAGATTTTCTGGCAGTCCTTCATAATCTCCCATATATCGCGCTCATCTATTTCAGAATTAAAAAATACCAAAAGCGCATAGAAAATATCTCCTCCAATACAGAAAATATCAACCTCCAATGGTTCTCAAAACTGGCAGTTTTGCTGTTGGCAATTATCATCGTCACAGTAGGTTATGAGCTTTTCAATATGTTTGTGTACAAGCTCCATCATCATGTGGTGATGAGTATGTTGTACCTGCTAATTGTGTACAGTACGTCATTTCAGGTTTTGAGACAACAGGAAATCTATCCGACGGATGAAAATGAGCGGCGGGAACTGCTTTCTATAGAACTGGAAGAGGAACCGTTTGAGAAGAAAAAACTGATTCCGGAAAGTGAGTTTGAAGCGATGAAGCAGAAACTTGTCCATATTATGGAAAATGAAAAACCTTATCTGGACGGCGAACTGAATCTTGCCAAGCTCTCGAAATATATGGATCTCAACGCGCATCAACTGTCCTATTTACTTAACGAAGGTTTTGGCAAAAACTTTTTCCAGTTTGTGAACACCTATCGGATAGAAGTGGCTCAAAAACTACTCACCAATCCTGAACATCAAAAACTCTCGATGGTAGGAATTGCCTTTGAAGCGGGATTCAATTCCAAGACATCATTCAATACGACCTTCAAGAAACTGACAGGCAAAACACCTTCGGAATTCAGAAAACAACAGAAGGATTTATAAATCCGAACATGTAACTAAAGGTAAAAATCTGTTTTGCAATAAGTTACAAAATAAGCATGATTTTTCACAAGGTTATAAACCGGAGCAATTGAAACGGCGCTGCAGTCTATTTTTGAAAAAAAATCAGACATGTATTTGCAGCAGGTCGTCACCAAAAAAGACATCAGCCTTTTCCTAGATTTTCCGGATACCATCCATCAGGATAATCCCAACTACATCCGTCCGCCAGACAGAGAGATTGAAGACATTTTTGATGCTCAAACCAATCCACTGTTTTTAAAAGGACAATGCACACGATGGATTTTGTTAAATGAAAACGGAATACCAATTGGTCGAATCGCTGTATTCATCAATCTTGGATATCGGCAAGCACAGCCCACTGGCGGAATTGGCTTTTTTGATTGTATTGATGAAACCGAACCGGCCCACTTTATCTTTCGCCACGCCCAAAAATGGCTCGCCGAAAAAGGAATTTCTGCGATGGATGGCCCTATTAATTTTGGAGAACGGATGAAATTCTGGGGACTTCTTACTGAAGGTTTCCAGCCTCCGCTGTATGCGATGAATTATCATCCGCCCTACTACAAAATCCTTTTTGAAAGCTATGGTTTTCGACCCTACTACGAGCAAAATTGCTACAATATTTCCATAACCCACCCACTTCCTGAAAAATACAACCGAATAGCCCATGTTTTTAGTTCCAATCCCTCCTATCACGTACAGACAATTGATAAGAATCATCTTGAAAAATTTGCGAAAGACTTTGCGGCCATCTACAACAGTGCTTGGCAAACGCATGGAGAAGGCAAAACCATGCACGAAAATGAAGCCTTAGGCATTTTTTATCAAATGAAAACCGTTATGGATGAAAAAATCATCTGGTTTGCTTATTGCAATAAGGCTCCAATTGCGTTCTGGATCAACCTTCCGGATCTGAATGAATATGTTAAAAAACTTAATCCAAAACTAACGATATCCGCTAAAATAAAATGGTGGTGGTTGACAAAATTCCGCCCTGCAAAAAAATTTGTAGGTCTCATTTTTGGCGTCATTCCTCAATTTCAGGGCAAAGGTGTTGAGGCGTATCTCATTTCAACTGCCTTGCAATATATCCGCTCCAAAACAAAGTATGAGGCATTTGAAGTACAGTGGATTGGTGATTTCAATGTGAAAATGGAACGTATCATCAAAAGTTTAAAAGGGCAAAGAACCCGAACGTTAACCACGTATCGCTACCATTTCAACAAAGATCAAAATACAATCTACCATCCAAAAATCTAACCCTATTCTAAAGTGAAAATCAATGACTTCAACAGCACTGAAACCATTAAAAGGCCACTTTCTAACTATTTCTGCTGACTTCCTAGTTGAGCCACCTTTTGCAGCCACTTCAGCCTTTGCTCTTTGCTCTTTGCTAGAAGTTTTAATGATTCCAAGATAGGTAATTTTCATGGGATCAATACCATAAACCTTCAATGTTAATCTTTTCAGCTGGTTGAAAATAATTCTGCCAGTAACCGCCATTTAATCACTTTTTACCCCAACAAAATTATTTGGTCAACAGTCTGATAAAATAGATATATTTGCCTGTATCGGGATTGCCCTTTAATTTAGAATAGAAAACCAATGAAAAGAATCTTCCTTCTTCCATCCATCGTACTCGCACAATTATTCTCATCTCAGCTTCTCACAACCAATGGTCAAAAAATAGTCAATGATAAAGGTGAAAATATCCAATTGCGTGGCCTTGGGCTTGGCGGATGGATGGTGCAGGAAGGCTATATGCTGAAAACTGCAGATTTTGCAGGTCCACAATATCAGATTAAACAAAAAATCAAAGAATTAATTGGGCACGAAGCGACAGAACAATTTTACAAAGCCTATCTAAAAAATGGCATTACCAAAGCCGATATTGATTTTCTGGCCAGGTCCGGATTCAATTCAATTCGCCTGCCCATGCATTACAACCTGTACACTTTGCCCATAGAAAAAGAACCTGTAAAAGGTGAAAATACGTGGCTTGAGGATGGTTTCAGAATGACTGATGAACTTTTGCAATGGTGCAAAGACAACAAAATCTATCTTATTCTGGATTTGCATGCCGCTCCTGGTGGACAAGGAAATGATGCTAATATCTCCGACAATGACAAGTCAAAACCCTCACTTTGGCAAAGTGAGGAAAATCAAAAGAAGACCATTGCCCTATGGAAAAGATTGGCAGAGCGTTACAAAAACGAGGTATGGATAGGTGGTTACGACCTGATTAACGAACCTAATATCAACTTTACCGGCAAAAATCCAAACGGTACAGATGAGCAATCCAACGCGCCACTTTGGAAACTCCAAAAAGAGATTACGGAAGCGATCCGCACGGTGGATAAAAACCATATCATCTTTATAGAAGGAAACGGTTGGGGCAACAATTATAATGGTTTGCCTAAGCTTTGGGATGACAATTTAGTTTTCAGTTTTCATAAATACTGGACTTATAATAACGAGGCCAATATCCGTTTTGCCTTAGATCTCAGGGAAAAATACAACGCTCCAATTTGGCTGGGAGAAACCGGAGAAAACTCTAATGTATGGTTTACAGAGCTGATTCAATTGTTGGATCAGCATAACATTGGCTATGCTTTTTGGCCCATGAAAAAAATCGACAATATCGCAGGAATCACCAATGTCAAAATCACCCCAGAATATCAAAAACTGCTGGATTACTGGAAACAAGGCGGCCAAAAACCTTCCCCCGAATTTGCGAAAAAAGCATTGATGACCATTGCAGATCATTATAAATTTTGTGAGTTGGAAGTTAAAAAAGATGTGATTGACGCCATGTTCAGGCAGACCAAAGAGGCTTCTACAAAGCCATTCAAATATCTTAAAACTGGTTTGACGATTCAGGCTACAGATTATGACCTTGGCAGAATGGGAGCTGCCTACCTAGATAAAGATTACATGGATCTTTGGGTGAGCGATCCCGCCAAAAAATCTGAATGGAATTATGGCAATCAGCTGAGAAACGATGGTGTGGATATTTACAAAACCAAAGACAATCACTATTACGTCGGGAAAACCGAAATCGGAGAATGGCTTCAGTACACCGTTAAATCACCGGCAAATCAATCTTTTGCTCTGGAAGTAAGCTATGCCTGTCTTAAGGATTCTAAAATCAAAATCCAGGATGAAAAAGGAAAATTTCTGGCAGAATTGACCTTACCTTCCACCGGCGGAAACGAAATATGGAAAACAGCTACAGTAAGGACTGTACCGCTCAAAAAAGGAGACAATAAAATACGCATTGTATTTGAAAATGACGGTGTTAATCTATCTCATTTTTCGTTTAAGTAATTCAAATCTTTAAGGCAAACATAAATTTCAATTCTTAATTGAAACTATTAAACTATCCCATTCGGTACTTAGGAAGATCTTAAATTTCAATTTTCAAATTCGTAAATTTGCAAGGTGAAAATTAACCAGACCGACCTTAACGAACTCGAATTTCCGGAACTTCTTGCGGAGATTGCGCCTTTTGCATACGCCCCAAAAACCGCAGACCGGATTATGGAACTGCTTCCCATGCCTATTGATGAGGCGGAGGCGGCGCTTAAAAAAACGTCAGAGTTCCTGACCAGTTTTGAGAGTGACAATGCCATTCCTTTTGATGAATATGAAGATATAGAGGAAGAACTCCGCCTGATGCACATTGAGAATTATCGGCTTGAAAATAAATCGTTTATCAAAATCAAGCAGATTACCGAGCAGATTGGGAAACTTCAGAAGTTTTTCCCGCAATTTGCCGAAGCATTCCCAAATCTTTTGGAAGAAGTCCGGGACTTGGAATTTCGGAAAGAAATTATTGAGAAAGTAGATAAAGTGTTTAACCGTTTTGGGGAAGTGAAAAGCGAGGCTTCTGCCACACTGAAAACACTGCGAACCGAGATTCAGCATGCACGCAAATCCATTGATGAAAATTTTAACCGTTCGTTGTCTTCTAACTCCGATTTTTTGGAGGATATCCGCGAAAGTATTATTGATGACCAACGGGTTTTGGCTGTAAAATCTGGGTTTAAAAAGCGGGTGGCCGGCCGCGTTTTGGGCATTTCAAAAACGGGATCTATTACCTACATCCAACCAGAGCGCGTGGTAAAACATTATTTCAAACTCAGGGAAAATCAGGAAGAAGAGAAAAAAGAGATCGATAAAATACTGCGGGCATTAACGGCGGAACTGGCTGAATACAAGCCACAACTTGCCAGCTATCAAACCTATATCTTTGATCTGGATATGGTACGCGCCAAGGCAAAATTTGCCGAAAAAGTTAATGGTATCCTGCCTAAAATCAACAGGCACCAGACGCTTCGTCTAAAAGACGCTTACCATCCGCTGCTTTGGATCCGTAATAAAAACGAAAACAAATCCATTTTCTCGCAATCGCTGACTTTGACCGAGCACAACAGGATTATCTGTATATCAGGACCTAATGCCGGAGGAAAATCGATCACACTAAAGACTGTGGGATTGTTGCAACTCATGATCCAGAGCGGGATTTTGGTACCTGTTCATCCAAAATCTGAGATGTTTTTCTTTGATAAAATCATGACGGATATTGGAGACAACCAATCCATAGAAAACCACCTCTCCACCTACTCTTCCCGATTGAAAAAAATGTCGGGGATGATCCGCGAAGCCGATAATAAAACCTTATTGCTAATAGATGAATTCGGGACCGGTTCTGACCCGGAATTGGGCGGTGCGCTTGCAGAAAGCTTTATGGAGTATTTTTACGATAAAAAAAGCTTCGGGATTATCACCACGCATTATACCAATATCAAGCTGGTGGTAGAACAGTTGCCAGCCGCTACCAATGCGGCGATGCTTTTTGACGAGCATTCCCTGGAACCACTTTATAAGCTGGAAATTGGGCAGGCAGGGAGCTCTTTTACCTTTGAGGTCGCAGAGAAAAATAAGATCCCGAGATTTATCATCAACAATGCGCGAAAAAAGGTTGAACACGACATCGTAAACCTGGACAAAACCATTGTAAAACTGCAACAGGAGAAATTTGAAGTCGAAAAACTGAAAACCAATCTTGCCGAAACCAAAGAATCTGTAGAAGATAAACGCGATAACCTTCAAAAACTGAATCAGCAGTTGGAGCAAAAACTATTCAATTTTCAAAAATTGTATGAAGAAGAGCACCGCAAACTGCAATTCGGGAATAAGATTGAAGGGTTTATTGATAGTTATACCAAAGGTAAATCGAGGAAAGATGTGGTCAAAGATTTTGTAAAAATTCTTGAGCAGGAAAAATTTCGTAAACTGGGAAGCGACAAAGACGAAAGCAAACGCCTGCAGGTTGTAAAACGTAAGATTACGCAACAGCTGAAGAAAGAAGATGTGCAGGAAAAAATTGCGGAAACACACGGCAAACTGGAGGAGAAACGCCAGGCAGAGCGCGCCGTTTGGATGAAAGTTGGCCAGCGCGTGCGCATCGCCGGAAGCTCCAGCGTAGGAACCATAGAAAAAATCTCCAGGAATAAGGTTATCGTTAACTATGGTACCTTCAAAACAACCATCAGCCCTGACGAATTGGAACGGATTTAACCGAAGTTAAGTAGGCACTTGAAAGTTTTTTTATTTCTCAAAATATCTTGTGAATAATCTAAAAAACTATTTCACATCTTTAACCATAATCATCCCTTTGTACTCATGGTACATCATGCACATAATTTTCCCTTCTCTTTCCGGGCAGGTTTTTGTATAATCAAAGATGAGTGACACTTTTTCACCTTCCTTTTTAGAAGCAACTGCTTCGGTATTGCAGATCAGGTAATCCTCATTATTTCCTACACGTAGGTAAGTACCGGTGCAATCTCGCACGATGGTTCCTGTATTCAAACGGTCATGTACTACAGCGCAGGAAGATGTAGCAACGCTTATAATCGCAAGTGACAAAAGCTGGATGGTTTTCATAATTTTATTTTTCACTAAAGATAGATAATTACATTAGTTTGCAAAAATATTTTTAATAAGGATCCATTACCCGGAAATTTTATAACATTTTCTATTTCAAAGTTTACTCTTTCCTATCTTAAATCCTTTTGTAGCATAAAAGAGAATGAACAAATAACAGATTATCATTATACCTGCAAATACTAGCTGAAAATTATCTGCGGTTTTAAAAGTTGCAAATACCTTAGGAATGACAGCACCGCCGGCAATGCCCATAATGAGTAATGCTGAGCCTTTCTCCGTAAACTTTCCTAACCCAGAAATGGCTAAGGGCCAAATTGCCGGCCACATCAGAGCATTAGCCAGTCCCAGTAAAGCCACAAAAAAAACAGATGTCAGTCCACTCGTTGCAAAAGCGCCGGCAGAAAAAATAATACCAAGTAGCGCAGATCCTTTTAATGCAGATTCCTGAGAAAAATATTTGGGAATGCCAATAATCCCAATAATATAACCAACTAACATAAAAGCCAGTGTAAGAGAAGTGTACAACGCAGATTTTGCTGGTGGAATACCAAAACCCTGAGCATATACACCAATCGCGCCTCCCGCCATCACTTCTGCTCCTACATAAAGGAACAAGCATAGCACGCCTAAAACCAAATGCGGAAACTGTAAAACAGAGGTTTTTTCCTTTGCGTTCAACACATCGCCAACCGGTTCAGCATTTGCCGTTGCCGAATCAATTTCGGGTAAGGCCGATCGGGAAATCCAGAAAGAAAGTATCAGCAGTACAAATGCCATTATCCTGTATGGCCATAAGATCCTCGAAGCAAATTGGTTAAGAATCTCTTCTTTTTCTGCCGGCAAAGCTTTGGCCAATGTTGCAGGCAGGTCATCCAAACCGTGAAAAACCAGAGCCGAAAATACAAAAGGCGCCAAAATACCTGCAATTTTGTTACAAATCCCCATCAAGCTGATTCGCTTTGCGGCAGATTCTATAGGGCCGAGGATACTGATGTAAGGATTGGATGCGGTTTGTATCAAAGAAAGCCCGGAACCGATGACAAACAAACTCAACAATCCCGGGATGTAAAACCGCTTATTAGAAAATTCTCCAAATGCCAAAGTTCCGGCAGCCATAACTAGCAAGCCTATGGCCATCCCCTTTTTCATCCCGGTTTTTTCCAAAATAAAGGAAGAAGGAAGGGCTAGAAAAAAATAAGAAATATAGAATGCAAAAGTGACCCAAAATGCTTTGGAGTATGTATCCAAATCAAATGCAAATTTTACAAATGTGATGAGAGGCCCGTTTAACCATGTCACAAAACCGAAAATAAAAAATAAAATCCCGATAATGACCATAGATTGGTTAACACTTTTTTTCTCCATTAATTTAATTTTTAACAATAATAGTGATTATAAAAATTTTTTCCTGTAATGAAACATGTTTTTTACAACAAAATCCTTAAATTGAATATTGTATAAAGATTTTTAATTTGAATAAACAAACTATCACAGCAGCGTCCTTTCTCTGATGTTGAATAATAAAAAAACCAAACAGATTTTCAATAATCTGTTTGGTTAAAGGTTTAAGTGCATTAACAGAGGTTTACATCGCCTCCATCTTAAATGTCATGCTTTCTATCACTTTCAGTATGGCTTCTACCGTATCCATCGAGGTCAGACATGGCACGCCGTTTTCAACAGACATTCTGCGGATTTGGAAACCGTCGCGTTCGGACTGCTTTCCTTTGGTCGTTGTATTCACCACATATTGTACTTTTCCTTTTTGGATCAGATCGATTAAGTTCACATCTTCTTCCCCGATTTTGTATCCGATTTTGGTTGGGATGCCTTTCTCTTCGAAGAATTTGGCAGTTCCTTCGGTTCCCCAAATCCTGAATCCGATATTGTAAAATCTCTCTGCAATGGCCGCCGCTTCTTCCTTATCGGCATCGGCAACGGTAAAGAGAATTGAACCGTGGGTTGGGACTTTTCTTCCTGCTCCAATCAATCCTTTGTACAAAGCTTTTTCCAGCGTAGAATCTTTACCCATTACTTCCCCTGTAGATTTCATTTCTGGCCCGAGAGAGATATCCACTTTCGTCAATTTGCTGAATGAGAAAACCGGAACTTTCACGTAGACACCTTCTTTATTCGGAACCAATCCTGAGGTGTAGCCCAAATCTTTAAGCTTGGCACCCAAAATGGCTTTGGTGGCCAGTTTTGCCATAGGAACTTCTGTAATTTTGGATAAGAAAGGAACCGTTCTGGATGACCTTGGATTCACTTCTATCACAAAGACTTCACCATTTGAAATCACATATTGGATATTCATTAACCCAATAACTTTAAGACCTTTCGCCAAACGTATGGTGTAATCTTCCAGAGTTTTAACCTGATCTTCAGTCAGATTTTGTGGCGGATAAACGGCGATTGAATCTCCTGAGTGGACACCGGCCCGCTCGATATGTTCCATAATTCCTGGGATAACAGTCGTTTCACCATCACAGATAGCGTCCACTTCCACTTCTTTCCCGGTAAGGTAACGGTCGATTAGCACCGGTTGATCCGGGCTTGCTTCCACCGCATTTTCCATATAGTGAGCGAGTTCATTTTCGTTATAAACGATTTCCATTGCGCGACCGCCCAAAACATAACTCGGACGAACCAAAACGGGATAACCGATTTCGTTGGCAATCACAATCGCTTCTTCTTTTGAGATCGAAGTTTTCCCTAGCGGTTGAGGAATTCCCAATTCTTGCAACGCTTTCTCGAATTTATCCCTGTTTTCGGCACGATCAAGATCTTCTAGGGAAGTTCCCAAAATCTGAACGCCGTGAGCGGCTAATTTATCCGCTAAATTAATCGCCGTTTGACCACCAAACTGAACCACCACGCCTTTTGGCTTTTCAAGTTCGATGATGTTCATCACATCTTCTTCGGTGAGTGGTTCAAAATAGAGTTTATCCGAAATTGAGAAATCTGTGGAAACTGTTTCCGGATTATTGTTGATGATAATCGCCTCATAACCCATCTCCTGAATAGCCCAAACCGAATGCACCGTAGCGTAGTCAAACTCAACGCCCTGCCCGATTCTAATAGGCCCGGAACCCAGAACAATTATTTTCTCTTTATCAGAAACCACACTTTCGTTTTCTTCTTCGTAAGTACCGTAGAAATAAGGTGTTTCCGATTCAAATTCGGCCGCGCAGGTATCTACCATTTTGTAAACCGGCATAATGCCGTTCTCTTTCCTAAACTGGAAAACTTCTTTTTGAGTTGTTTCCCAAAGATGCGCAATATTAAGATCTGCAAAACCTAATTTTTTAGCTTCGAGGAGAATATCTTTATTGAATTTGTTGTCTTTGATGGTTGTTTCAAAATCAATCAGTTTCTTGATTTTCCAGATAAAGAATTTGTCAATTTTGCTCCATTCCACAATCTGTTCCCAATCGTATCCTTTGCGCAATGCATCTCCTATAATAAATAACCTTTCGTCATCACAAACCCGGATTCTTCTTTCGATTTCTTCAGGCTTTAAAGCATCGGCCTGCTTTTTCTTTAATCCCAAATGACGAAGTCCCGTTTCCAAAGAGCGGATGGCCTTCTGTAAAGATTCTTCGAAATTTCGTCCGATGGCCATCACCTCGCCGGTCGCTTTCATCTGGGTTGACAATCTTCTATCAGCAGTTTCAAATTTATCGAAAGGGAATCTTGGAAACTTGGTCACTACATAATCCAAAGCCGGTTCAAAACAAGCGTAAGAGGTTCCGGTTACCGGATTCATAATTTCATCCAAAGTCAAACCAACTGCGATTTTAGCAGCGATTTTGGCAATCGGATAACCCGTAGCTTTACTTGCCAAAGCCGAAGAACGCGAAACCCTTGGATTAACTTCAATAATAAAATAATTGAATGAATGCGGATCGAGTGCTAACTGAACGTTACAACCACCTTCAATCCCCAAAGCTCTGATAATTTTCAAAGATGCATTTCTGAGCATTTGATATTCTCTGTCGGAAAGTGTTTGCGAAGGTGCCACCACAATAGAATCCCCGGTATGAACGCCGACAGGATCGATGTTTTCCATATTACAAACCACAATGGCATTGTCGTTGGAATCTCGCATGACTTCATATTCAATTTCCTTGAAACCAGCGATGGATTTCTCAATCAGGCACTGCGTTACTGGAGAGTATTTCAGTCCTAATTCTGAAATCTCCTTTAGTTCTGTTTCGTTGGCAGCAATTCCGCCACCTGTTCCGCCCATTGTAAAAGCAGGACGCACAATCACAGGATAACCGATTCTTTCTGCAAAAGCCAAAGATTCTTCTACCGTATGCACAATGTCAGAGTCGGGCACCGGCTCGCCCAGCTCACGCATCAATTCGCGGAACAGATCCCGGTCTTCTGCCTGATTAATCGCAGACAATTTTGTACCCAAAACTTCCACTTTGCATTCTTCAAGGATTCCAGATTTTTCCAGTTGTACGGCCATATTAAGCCCGGTTTGTCCGCCCAAAGTTGGCAGCAAAGCATCGGGTCTTTCTTTGCGAATGATTCGGGAAACGAATTCCAAAGAAATCGGTTCGATATAGACTTTGTCGGCAATTTCCACATCCGTCATAATGGTTGCCGGATTGGAATTGATGAGAATCACTTTGTAACCTTCTTCTTTCAGAGACAAACAAGCCTGTGTCCCCGAATAATCAAATTCTGCCGCCTGACCAATAATGATTGGCCCCGAGCCGATTACTAAAATTGTTTTTATGTCTGTTCTTTTCATTTTTTTTTCACAGGCTTTACCTGTGGCTATTATTGTTGCACCACTTTGTGGCTCACTTGAATGACAAATATTTCTTTAATTCTTACTTTTAAACTCCTCCATTAACTCAATAAACTCATCAAATAAATAATTGGCATCTTCCGGGCCAGGACTGGCTTCCGGGTGATATTGTACCGAGAAACAAGGATGAGTCTTGTGCTTGATGCCTTCATTAGTACGGTCGTTCAAAGCAATGTGCGTTTCTACCAAATCGGTGTTTTTCAAAGATTCCTGATCAATTGCATAACCGTGATTTTGGGAAGTGATGGCGACTTTGTTTTTTGCCAAATCCAAAACCGGATGATTACCACCTCTATGCCCGAATTTCAGTTTGTAGGTTTTTGCACCACAAGCCAAACCAATCAACTGATGGCCTAGGCAAATCCCGAAAATCGGAACTTTACCCAGTAATTTTCGGATAGTTTCGTGAACGTGAGGTACATCCTCCGGATCACCAGGACCGTTGGAAAGCATAATACCGTCCGGATCCATCAAAAGGATTTCTTCGGCAGTAGTATCCTGGGAAACCACGATAATATCGCAATTTCTGGCAGAAAGTTCGCGGATGATTCCCAACTTAGATCCAAAATCCATTAGCACCACTTTAAAACCTCTTCCTGGCGCTGCATAAGGCGTTTTTGTAGATACAAACTCCACCTGATTGGTTGGGAAATTCGTAGTATCAAGATCCTGAATAACTGTGTTTTCATCTGCATCAGCATTCACGATTTTGCCTTTTACAACGCCTTTATTACGGATTAAACGGGTTAATCTTCGGGTATCAATCCCTGAAATTCCGGAAAGGTTTTTCTTTTTAAATAATTCATCCAATGTCAATTGTGTCCTGAAATTGGATGGCAAATCGCACAATTCTTTTACGATAAGACCTTTAATGGCAGGTTCTATGCTTTCGTAATCATCACGGTTGATGCCGTAATTCCCAATCAGCGGATAGGTCATACAAACGATTTGCCCACAATAACTGGGATCAGAAATCAGTTCCTGATAGCCCGTCATACCGGTATTGAAAACCACTTCACCAGAAGTGTCCTGGTCTGCACCGAACCCTGTCCCATGAAATACTTCGCCGGATTCTAATATTAATTTCTTTTTCATTTTTAATTTTTATCAAACGTCAAACTCTTCGACAAGCTCAGAGTGACAGTTTAAAGACTTACTTTAGATTTTTACTCAAAAAAAACACGCCCTTAAGCGTGAATTATATATTTAAATTTCGGAATCGGTAAATTTGAAACCTTTTTCTTCCAAATCAAATTTCAAAATTGCCATTCTTGCAAATACGCCGTTTTGCATCTGTTTAAAAATCCGCGATCGCTTGCACTCTACCAAATCAGAATCTATCTCTACACCTCTATTGATAGGCGCCGGATGCATCACAATGGCAGTGGGTTTCATCATCGCTTCGCGTTCCTTGGTCAAGCCAAATTTCTTCAGATAATCTTCTGATCTAAAATTAAAGCTTCTCTCGTGGCGCTCGTGTTGAATTCTCAACAGGATCAAAACGTCCACTTCTTTCACCAGATTATCAAACTGCATATAAGTCCCGTTTACCAACATCCCTTCATCAAACCAAAATTCGGGTCCGGAAAAGTACACCTTGGCACCCAATCTCCTGAAAAGCCCTGCCCCGGAATTGGCCACCCGGCTATGCTTTACATCGCCAACAATCCCAATTTTAAGACCTTCTATTTTTCCAAATTCCTGCGTGATGGTCAATGCATCCAGAATAGCTTGGGAAGGATGACTGCCTGCGCCGTCTCCAGCATTAACGATGCTCAGCTTGGTATCCTTCAGCTCATCATAATAGCGTTTCTGAGGATGCCTGATTACAGCAAGTTCCACTCCTATCGCCTCTAGGGTTTTAATGGTATCCAGAAGGGTTTCGCCTTTGGCAATAGAACTTTTATCGGCTTCAAAATCGATGACCTTCAGTCCCAGTTTTTTCTCGGCAACCTCAAAACTCGTTTTGGTCCTGGTGCTGTTTTCAAAAAATAGGTTGGCAGCAAAAACATCACCGTTGATCTTGCTGGTTTTGCCATCGGCAAACTGCTGTGCCTCTGTTAAAATTTTCTCCAGACTGCTGGTGGAAATGCGTGAAAGCTTAATCATAATTCAGATTTTTAAATAAAAAAAAACGAAGCCTAAAAAGACTTCGTTAAATATAAAAAATATTGTTGTTGTCGGCAAAGCTGCCAACTGTATTTGTCGCTAAATTCTTTATCAGATTCATTGCGTGCAAATATACCACTATTTTTTTTATTATGAAATCTTATTCACAATATTTTATGTTAAATCAATGAACTTCTGTTCGTGGTCCTTTCTGTCATTTTTTTTCTTTACTTTTGAAAGAATGATAT
Organism: Epilithonimonas sp.; assembly: GCF_056329745.1. NCBI lineage: Bacteria > Pseudomonadati > Bacteroidota > Flavobacteriia > Flavobacteriales > Weeksellaceae > Epilithonimonas > Epilithonimonas sp. Next base: position 151,231 of record NZ_JBWEYV010000003.1, read on the forward strand.
TTTGCTATGAGCCTTGACAAAAAAGACAAATTAATTCTTCAGCTGCTTCAGGAGGACTCTACCCTCTCGGTCAAAGAAATCTCCGAAAAAATCGGATTGACTTTTACCCCTACTTATGAGCGGATTAAAAACCTCGAAAAACAGGACATTATAGAAAAATATGTGGCGATCCTGAACCGGGAAAAACTCGGCATCAACATCGTGGTCTATTGCAATGTCCGCCTAAAAGAGCAATCCCAAAAAACCCTGATGGATTTTGAAGAATATATTACCGCTTACGACGAGGTGCAAGAAATCATCAGCCTCTCTGGCGAATATGACTATATGCTGAAAATCCTGGCTACAGATATTAATTCATACAACACATTTGCCGTAAAGGTCATCTCTAATAGTCCCAACATCGGTCAATATCACAGCTCTATTGTTCTTCACGAGGTTAAAAAAACCACTAAGTTCAAGCTGGATTAGACCAATTCCTCATCCAACTTAACCCAATAATTTATCCCTCAATTTGTTGAACTGATATTCGATTTCATCCAGGCAAAGGTTACCCAAACTGCCCTGGTGAGAATGGTTCAGCTCTTTGTAATCGTATTCAAAAGCGTTATTCTCTATCTCCTGCCCGATTTGGATGTATGCATCCCGGAACGATTTCCCGTTTTTCACTTCTTCGTTGATTTTCTCTACGCTGAAGATATATTTATACTTATCCTCATCCAGAATATGTTCTCTTACCTCAATATTCGGCAGTGTGTAAGCCAAGATCTCCAAACATTCTTTTAGGGAATCGATGGCCGGGAAAAGGATTTCCTTAGTCATCTGCAAATCCCTGTGATAGCCAGATGGGAGATTATTGGTCACCAAAATCAATTCGTTAGGCAAAGACTGGATCCGGTTGCATCTTGCTCTTACCAGCTCAAAAATATCCGGATTTTTTTTGTGCGGCATGATACTGCTTCCGGTTGTAAATTCTTTCGGAAAGCTGATAAAATCAAAATTCTGGCTCAGGTAAAGGCAAACATCATAAGAAAACTTAGACAAAGTTCCTGCTAAAACGGACAATGCATTAGCCAGTAATTTTTCTGATTTCCCACGCGTCATCTGTGCATAAACCACATTATAATTCAAAGTCCTGAATCCTAACTTATAAGTCGTACTTTCCCTATCCACAGGAAATGATGAACCATAGCCGGCTGCCGAACCCAAGGGGTTTTTGTTAATGATATTCTTGGTTGCGAACAGCAGCTCCAAATCATCTACGAGAGATTCTGCATAAGCGCCAAACCACAAGCCGAAAGATGATGGCATTGCGACCTGAAAGTGCGTGTAGCCTGGCAACAACACATTTTTATGTTGATTGGCTTTGTCTTTCAGTATTTGAAAAAATGAATCTGTAAGCTCGGTAATTTCCCGGATTTCATCAAGCAAATAAAGTTTGATGTCCGTCAAAACCTGATCATTCCTTGATCTTGCGGTATGGATTTTTTTTCCGGTTTCGCCGAGTTTTTCAATCAGGATGGCTTCAATCTGAGAATGGATATCTTCTGCCGTTTTATCGATCTCGAAGCTGCCTTTTTCGATTTCGGAAAGAACTTCTTCCAAAACCGAAACGATTGCCTGCTCCTCATCCAGACGTATCAGTCCAACTTCTGCCAGCATCTTGGCGTGGGCAATGGAGCCTACAACATCGTACTTTGCCAGCCTATCATCAAAATCAAGATCTTTACCAACTGTAAATTTGGTCACTAAATCATTGGTTTTGATATTGTCTTTTTGCCAGATTTTTTTCATTTTAATCAATTTTAAGACATTAGATTATAGAGATTAGAAGCTAGATTCAATTTGGTTTTCTAATTTCTAAAAGCTCAATTCTAATGTCTGTTAAAGAACTTTTTCTAAAATTTTGATATAAATATCAATCCCTTCCCGGATCTCGTCTATGTAAACAAACTCGTCTGCCGTGTGAGACCTCAGGCTGTCGCCCACACCCAATTTTACCGATGTACACGGAATAATGGCCTGATCCGAGGATGTTGGCGAACCATAAGTAGTCCTGCCCAACGCAATCCCAGCCTGAACAAACGGATGACTGATATCTATCCTAGACGAGTTGAGGCGGAAAGATCTTGGCGTCAGTTTGGATTTCATCTGCGACTGGATAATTTCGAAAACTTCCCTGTTATTATACTCATCCGTCACACGCACGTCCAGCGTGAAGTTGCATTTCTCGGGAACCACATTATGTTGCGTGCCGGCATTGATAACCGATAAAGTTACTTTCACTTCACCCAAATAATCTGAAACTTTAGGAAATTTAAAGTCCAGGATGGTCTGCAAATCCTTCATACACTTTACAATAGCATTGTCATCATTTGGATGTGCCGCGTGGGAAGGCGTTCCCGTCATTTCGCCATCAATAACCAAAAGACCTTTTTCTGCAATCGCAAGGTTCATTTTGGTAGGCTCGCCAACAATCGCCAATTCTACATTTGGAAGTTGTGGGAACAAAGCTTCGATGCCGTCTAAACCTGAAATCTCCTCTTCTGCCGTCAACGCAATAATGAGGTTGTGAGCTAAATCTTCGGCTTCATAAAAATAAAGGAATGTCTGTGCCATTGCCACCAAAGATGCACCGGCGTCATTGCTTCCCAAACCGAATAACTTTCCGTCTTTTTCCACCGGAATAAAGGGATCCAGCGTATAAGCTTTGTTGGGTTTTACCGTGTCGTGGTGCGTATTGAGCAGGATGGACGGCTTGGCCGGATCAAAATGTTTGTTGGTTGCCCAGATGTTATTTTTGAATCGGTTGACAGCAATATGATGTTCGTTAAAAAAACCTTCTATAATAAGTGACACATTATATTCGTCACGGCTCATAGAGGGTGTTGCAATCAATTTTTTAAGTAACTTGACGGCATTTTCCGTTAATTCTTCGCGGCTAAAGACAGATTTCAGTTCCTTCATTTCCTTGTAATATTTGAGCTGACAGTTTTTTTTCGTTAATCAAAAATACTTTTTTCACGCCATTTTCTTTGGCCAGAAAAGCATTGTGTAATTTGGGTAAAATACCCTTGTGAAGTTTTCCCTCGGATTTAAGCTGAAGGAATTCTTCTTTATTAATGGTCTGCAATGTGGAATGGTCATCCTCCACATTTTCCAAAACGCCGTTTTTATCAAAACAAAACAGCAGTTCCGTATCCCATTTTTCTGATAAAGACTGAGCGATAGTTCCGGCAATCGTATCCGCATTGGTATTGAACAGATTTCCCATTTTATCGTGAGTGATCGCAGAAAACACCGGAACCAAACCCAGATTTATCATATTAACAATCAACTCCTGATTGATACTATTTTTATCGATATCGCCTACAAAACCAAAATCAATGCTTGGGTGCTGGCGTTTGCTTGCCTGGATAGCATTGCCATCGGCCCCGGAAAACCCAATGGCATTACAACCAAGATGCTGCAGTTTGGCCACGATATTTTTATTGATATTCCCGGCATACACCATTGTCACAATATCCAGCGTGGCTTTATCCGTAATCCTACGACCATCAATCATCTGCTGAGGAACGCCTAGTTTTTCAGCAAGCGTATTGGCTAATTTACCACCACCGTGCACCAGTATTTTGGGAGCATCGATCCCGGAAAACTGAATGAGAAAATCGTTCAATGACTTTTCGTCATCAATTAGATTCCCGCCAATTTTTATGATATATAATTTTTGCATTCCTTTCCCTAACCCTCCCAAAAGTAGAGGGAACTTTTATAAATTATCCAAAATTTCGCTGAAAACTGTTTGGGCAGAAAAAATCCTGTTTTTGGCCTGCTGATAAATTATGGAATGATCGCCATCCATCACCTCGTCACTCAATTCCAGATTTCTACGAACGGGCAAACAGTGCATCACCTTGGCTTGATTGGTATTTTCCAACTTTTCATTAGTCAGCATCCACTCATCCTCCACTTTTGGCATCGCGGCATAATCATCGAATGACGACCAGTTTTTGACATAAACAAAATCTGCATCTTTTAAAGCTTCGTCCTGATTATGGATGACAGGCGTATCTTTTGTAAATTTTTTGTCCAAGTCATAGCCCTCCGGATTGGTAATCACAAAATCAACATCCATCTGCTGCATCCACTCGGTAAAAGAATTGGCGACGGCGTGGGCAATCGGTTTGATATGCGGTGCCCAGGTCAAAACAACTTTTGGTTTACGTTTTTCTGTCCAGTTTTCTGTAATCGTAATGCAGTCCGCCAAACTTTGCAAGGGATGTCTTGTCGCTGATTCTAGGGAAACAACCGGAACTTTTGCATATTTCAGGAACTGGCTGAGGATACTTTCTTTCACATCATCTTCCTTATTTTTCATCCCTGCAAAACATCGCACGGCAATGATGTCACAGTATTGGTTTAGTACTTCTATTGCATCTTTGACATGTTCCACCGTATTGCCATCCATCACAGTTCCGTCGGCGAATTCGAGATTCCAGGCTTCCTGCGCGGCGTTAAGAATCAAAACATTCAGTCCGAGATTCTGAGCTGCAATTTGTGAACTTAACCTTGTCCTAAGGCTGGAATTCAAGAAAACAAGACCAATCGTTTTCCCTTTACCTTTGGTTGGATTTACCAACGGGTTTTCTTTTATTTCTAAAGCTTTTGCAATGGTGTCTTGCAAATTATCTATATCGTAAACGGATGTGAAATTTTTCATTTTGAAGATTTTTTGAACGCAAAGCGCGCAAAGATTTTTACTAATTATTGAAAATATTTTAAGGTTCGCAAATCGAAGATTCATCGATGCCTTTAAAATCAAATAATAAATTGATATAAAGGCGCTTACGCTCAGCTATACAATTTTAAAACATTCACTTTGTCATTCCGTAGGAATCCCAATGTTTAGATTCCTACGGAATGACAAAAATTACGTTTTTAATTCTCTGTTAAAACCTGTTGTTTCTCATCAATCGCTTTCAAAGTTTTTTCCAAAGCATTGATGAACAAATCGGATTCTTTTTCGGTGATGTTGAGCGCAGGTAAAATCCTTAGAACACTTTTGTCATTGGCATTTCCGGTAAAAATAAAATGCTCAAACAACAATTCTTTCCTGACATCCGCACAAGGCTGATCCAGCTCAATACCCATCATTAGGCCACGCCTTTTGATTTTTTTGATATGAGGGAAATGTTTAATTTTCTCTTCGATGTACTTACCAATTTTTTCAGCATTTTCGATTAAGTTTTCATTCTCAATGACTTCCAAAACTGCCAATCCGGCAACGCAGGCCAAATGATTACCGCCAAATGTGGTTCCCAGCAATCCGTAACTGGCCTTGAATTTTGGACTTATCAAAACGCCGCCCATCGGGAAACCATTCCCCATTCCTTTTGCCACCGTAATCAAGTCCGGTTTGATGTCGAATTCCTGATGCGCAAAGAAGTTTCCTGAACGTCCGTAACCCGACTGAACTTCGTCCAGAATCATAACCGCATCGTTTTCTTGGCACAACTTTTCAACCGTTAAAATGAAATCTTCAGTCAACAAATTGATACCGCCAACACCTTGAATCCCTTCTACAATAACCGCGGAAATTTCGTTCTGGTTTTCTGCAAAAATCCTTTTCAGTTCTTCTGAATTATTGAATTCACACTTGATGAAATTATCGGATTCATTGACCGGCGCTACGATTTTTGGATTATCAGTTACCGCAACTGCCGCAGAAGTCCTACCGTGAAAAGACTCTGAGAAATACACCACTTTCTTTTTCCCGTTATGGAACGATCCCAGTTTCAAAGCATTTTCATTGGCTTCCGCCCCAGAATTGCACAGGAATAAAGAGTAATCTTCATAACCTGATAATTTCCCCAGTTTATCTGCCAATTCTTCCTGAATTTTGTTCGCTACAGAATTGGAATAAAAACTGATTTTCTCCAATTGATTTCTCAGTTTTTCTACGTAATGCGGATGATTGTGACCAATGGAAATCACAGCGTGACCACCGTAAAAATCGAGGTACTGCTGTCCGTTTTCGTCCCAAAGAAAAGAACCCTGGGCTTTTACCGGATTGATATTGAAAAGTGGATATACGTTGAATAAATTCATAATTTTTATAATTGATAATCGATAAATGATTATTGATTAATTTTTGAACACAAAGGTCACAAAGTTTCTTTTACTACTAACAGTTTTTAAGTTCACAAAGCCTCTTCGCTCAGATAAGCTCAAAACATCATTTTTTTTATTTATAAACGCTTCGACTCCGCTCAGCGTAGCATTCTAATGTTAAGCATTGTCAGCCTGAGGTTCTCGAAGACTTATAACTAATTCTTTCTTTAATTTTTTGGCTAAAGCCAATTTATATTTATCATTTGTTGAATGGGCTAAAGCCCAATCCTATTGATGTTTTTTAAAATGCTAAAGGTTTTAAATTCAAACCTAAATTTTGTTCCCAGCCGTTGGCGATATTCATATTCTGAACTGCCTGTCCCGATGCACCTTTCAAAAGGTTGTCAATCGTGGAATGAATGGCAATTTTGTTTCCTTGTTTTTCGATTTGGATCGCACAGAAATTGGTGTTAATCACCTGCTTCATATCAATCGGTTTTTCTGAAATTTTTACAAAAGGTGACTCTTTATAAAAGTCTTGATATAATGTGTAAATTTTTTCTAATTCCAAATCACAATTTATAATAGAACTGGTGAAAATCCCCCGGGCAAAATCGCCGCGCCAAGGCACAAAATTAAGTTCTACTTCATCTTGATTTAAAGAATTAACCTGCTGTAAAATCTCATCTACGTGCTGGTGATTCAGAGTTTTGTAAGCCGAAATATTATCGTTACGCCACGTAAAATATGTGGTTTTTTGCAGAGATTGCCCGGCTCCTGTAGAACCTGTAATTCCCGTTGTGTAAACATCCTTCAGCAGATTTTCTTTTGCCAAAGGCAACAATACCAGCTGGATGGATGTTGCGAAACATCCCGGATTGGCAATGCTTTTAGCTCCCGCGATTTCATTAAAATAAATCTCTGGCAAACCGTAGATAAAATCCCTGTTTTTAAAATGACCATCTAAACGGAAATCATTGCCCAAATCGATGATTAAAGTGTCGTCGGAAATTGGATTTTCATTTAGCCAGTTTTGACTTTCTTTGTGAGGAAGGCAAAGGAAAAGAATATCCACCGGCTGAACAGCATCAGCTAAAGTCAGTTCGCAAACCTCTTCCAAGTCCGGATACAAATCCGAAATTTTAATTCCGGCATTGGAACGGCTGAACAAGAACTTTACTTCTGTATTCGGATGAAAAGCCAGTAACCGAACAAGTTCGCTTCCTGTGTAACCATTGGCTCCGATGATTCCGACTGATTTTTTCATTTTAATTTTTAATATTTTGAACGCAAAGAGCGCAAAGATTTTTTTATTTTCAAACTGCTTTTAAGTCGCAGATTTTTCTGATTTAACAGGTTTATCATTGAATTGCACGCAGCCCGGCTTGAGCGGAGCTCTTTTTCTTTTTTGAAAAAAAAGAAAAAAGCGGGAGCGGAAGACGGATTAAGCTGCCCTAATGATTCTAATCCTGCCTATTAACCTGATGGTATATATTGAGCGAGTTGCTAAGGATTTTGGTAAAACCTTTGACATCATCGCCACTCCAAGCCAAGTTTTCTTCACCATAGCTACCAAATTTTGAAGCCATCAAGTCATTTTTGGATTCGATGCCGTTTAAAACAAAACGGTAAGGATGAAGCGTGATGAAGACTTTGCCATTCACGGTTTTTTGGGAATCCTGCAAAAAAGATTCGATATTACGCATCACAGGATCTAGGAAAAGTGCCTCGTGAAGCCAGTTTCCGTACCAATCTGCCAGTTGTGATTTGATGGTTTGCTGGTATTTTGACAAGGTATGCTTCTCCAGCAAATGATGCGCCTTGATGATGATGGATGCCGCAGCAGCCTCGAAACCAACACGGCCTTTGATGCCAACAATGGTGTCTCCAACGTGGATATCACGCCCAATCCCGTACGGCGAAGCCAGGGCTTCGATTTTCTGGATTGCCAAAACAGGATGCGAAAATGTTTCCCCATTGACGGAGAATAATTCACCTTTTTTGAATTCGATTTCCAGTTGAGACGGCTCTGTTTTTTCTACCTGAGACGGAAAAGCCTCTTCTGGAAGGTTATTTGCAGATGTCAACGTTTCTTTTCCACCAACGGAAGTTCCCCAAAGCCCTTTGTTAATGGAATATTTGGCTTTTTCAAAATCCATATCGTAGTTATGATCTTTCAGAAAATCGATTTCCTGCTGTCTGGATAGGCTAAGATCACGGATAGGTGTTATGATTTCGATTTTCGGATACATTACCTGGAAAATCAAATCAAAACGAACCTGATCATTGCCTGCGCCGGTACTTCCGTGCGCAATGGCATCAGCACCTATTTCCAAAGCTACCTCAGCAATCGTCTGTGCCTGAATGGTTCTCTCCGCACTTACAGACAATGGATAAGTATTGTTTTTCAGCACATTGCCAAAAATCAAATACTTAACACAGTCATTATAATATTTCTCTGATGCATCCACAAAACGGTAAGAAGCAACGCCCAATTTTTGTGCTTTTTCCTGAAGAGAGACCTCATCAGATTGGTCAAAACCACCAGTGTTCACCGTAACGGCGTGAACTTCGTAACCCAAAGTTTCACTTAGATATTTAGCACAGTAAGACGTATCCAAACCACCACTAAAGGCTAAAACAACTTTTTTATGCATTGTTATTTTTGATTGATTCAAAATTGTTATTATTCGATTCTTTAAGGTTTTCCGGGATAAAAAGCATCGCCGTGCAAAGACAGTTTTTGCGTTCTTTTTTCATCAGGATATCATAATTAATACAGTTTTTACAGCCATTCCAGAACTGGTCATCCTGAGTCAGCTCAGAATAGATGACCGGCTTGTACCCCATTTTGCTGTTAATTTTCATTACAGCCAAACCAGTAGTCAGACCAAAAATCTTGGCATTGGGATACTTTTCCCTAGATAGCTGAAAAATCCTTTCCTTAATATGGGTCGCCAAACCAGCATTCCTAAACTGTGGTGATACAATTAAGCCCGAATTGGCGACATATTCGCCATTGGTCCAGGTTTCTATATAACAAAAGCCTGCCCAGGTGCCATCATCATCAATAGCAATCACAGCATTGCCTTCTGAGATTTTTTTACTCAGATAGTCAGAAGAACGCTTAGCAATCCCTGTTCCGCGCTTTTTCGCGGAATCTTCCATTTCGTTTCTAATTTCTTCTACATATATCAAATGATTCTCTGTAGAAACTTCTAATTTCATTGATATTATCTAAATTAAGGAGCAAAAGTATAATTATTTTACTTTATAAACCAAATATTACAGATAATTTTATCTGTTAATTATATTTTAACAACATTATTATCTTTGAGTACAAAACCAATTTTGCTAAATTAATATATCTTTGCTAAAATACTATAGCTATGCAAAACCAATGTCCGAAATGTAGCAATACGCAAGTATCAAAAAGCGGTATCATTAATGATAAGCAAAGGTTCTATTGCAAAAATTGCAACTATTATTTCACGGTTAAAAAGCTGGGAAAACAGATTGATGATTATTACGTAACCAAGGCTCTTCAACTCTATCTGGAAGGATTAAGCTATCGGGAAATCGAGCGTATCATCGGCGTTTCGCACGTTACCATCAGTGCCTGGATCAAAAAATACAATATTGTAAGGCCACCACACTCAGACTTTCATCCGGTTTATAAAATCCTGAAACAGAATGAATTAATTGAATACATTTCTCAGGAAGGTAACTTGGACAATTCTGGATTAATTATCACACAATTCGCTGATAAGTATATGTTGATTAAATGGGAACGTTTCAAGAAGTAAGAGGTTTCAAAATTATTTCATCAATAAAATTGATCAATTATAGACAAAACTATATCATTAGCAATAATATATATTAAATTTTCGTAAACAAAATATTAATAACAATTTGGCAATCACAAAATAAACACCAAATTATTATTAATTTATGAAGAAAATTTTTTATTCATTAGGAATAGTTTTTTTGATTCTTCATCAAAATAAACTTCAAGCACAAGAGGTGACTAAGGAAGAACTTCTTAAAAGAATTGAAGCTCTTGAGGCCGATAAAAACAAGGTTAAAGAATGGGATGTTTCTTTCTACGGTTGGGTTAGGACAGATTATATTTTTGATTCTAGACAATCTGCTTATGTAAGGGAATACAATCTCAATCTATACCCACTTGATGAAAAAAGAGACGCCAATGGCAAAGACATCAACGGTGCAGGTGCAAGCAATTTCCTTTCCCTAACCACCCGCTTAGGAACCAAGATTAAAGGACCAGATGTTTGGGGCGCTAAAGCAAGTGGCCAAATAGAAGCCGATTTTTTTGGTAATACAGAGCTAAACAAAACATCCGCAGGCTCTGGCAGCACTGGCTTATTGCGATTAAGACATGCATTCGCAACATTGGATTGGGGAAAAACTGTTGTCACCTTTGGACAAACCTGGTATCCTGCATTTATACCAGAGGTTTATCCTGGCGTTGCTAACTTCAACACCGGCATCTTGTTTAATCCTTTTGGATGGGCTGGCCAAGTTAAAGTAACCCAAAAATTAACACAAGAACTTTCTTTTACCGCTGCTGCTTATAAAGACCGTGAGTTCCAGACTGCTTCTGCAAGCGGCGCATCGGCAAACAGCGCAACCTTCAACTCCAGCATACCGTCATTACACGCAAGATTACAATACAAAACGAAAAATATAATGGTAGGGGTAGCTGCAGAATATCAATCTTTGAAACCTGTTATCGAGTCTAATAATCTCGCTTCTACCGAAAAAGTAAATTCTTCTAATTTCTTAGCTTACTTTCTCTATTCCAATGATAAAATTATCGCAAAAGCTTACGGAATAACGGGAGGAAATCTCAATCACTTTGTCATGTTAGGTGGATTTGCAGGATACAAAGAACCCAATGGACAAGAATCTTATAAGCCTACCAAAACAACATCTGCCTGGGCAGATCTTGCAAGTGCCAACCCCAAAATTGCACCGGGAATATTTTTTGGCTACACTAGAAATAGTGGTGTTGACTCTGGCTTTCAAAATCTTTACATAAGAGGCAACTCAGGTAACCGGATTCTTGACCATGTTTGGAGAACTTCTGCCAGAGTTGATTTCAAAAAAAATAAATTCAGTATTACTCCAGAAATAGAATACACTTCTGCCAAATGGGGTGATACAAACCCCGAAGCCAAAGCTGAAAACAATCTTAAAACAGTCGGCAATCTACGTGGACTCGTTAGAGTTATGTATTCTTTCTAATTAATTAACCAAATAAACATAAATATATGAGCGATCTACATCACGAACAGTACGAAAACCTGAGCGATAAGCAGAAAAACCGCACCATCTGGAGCGTAATTATGGCTTCCTCCCTGGGAACCCTTATCGAATGGTATGATTTCTACATCTTCGGCAGTTTGGCCGTTGTTTTGGCTACCAAATTTTTCCCTGCGGATAATCCAACGGCGGCGTTCCTATCTACATTAGCCACCTTTGCGGCGGGATTTGTGGTAAGGCCTTTCGGAGCATTGTTTTTCGGGAGACTGGGCGACTTAATCGGAAGAAAATACACCTTTCTGGTTACGCTTCTCATTATGGGATTTTCAACATTCCTTATCGGCTGTATCCCAAGTTATGAAACGATTGGTTTTATGGCACCGGTTTTAGTTTTGATCCTTAGACTTTTACAAGGTTTGGCCCTGGGAGGTGAATATGGCGGTGCAGCAACCTACGTGGCAGAATATGCACAACCTGGAAGGCGCGGCTACTGGACCTCGTGGATACAGACAACCGCAACGGCAGGACTTTTCATTTCATTAATTGTTATCCTGATTACTAAGACGTCATTATCAGCAGAAGAATTTGATGGTTGGGGCTGGAGAATCCCGTTCTGGATTTCGATTTTGATGGTAGGTGTTTCATATATCATCAGAAAAAATATGAAAGAATCTCCCCTTTTCGCGAAAGCTAAAAGTGAAGGTAAAACATCTACCAATCCACTGAAAGAAAGCTTCGGTAACCGTTTCAATTTTAAATTTGTATTGCTTGCACTTTTCGGGGCAGCCATGGGACAAGGTGTGATCTGGTACACAGGGCAATTTTACGCGATGAGTTTTATGCAAAAAGTAATGAATATCGAGTCTACACAGGTCGATTCACTAATGGCATTAGCCCTTTTCCTAGGAACGCCCTTCTTCGTATTCTTTGGATGGCTTTCTGACAAGATTGGAAGAAAAGCCGTCATGATGACCGGGATGCTGGTAGCCATCCTGGCTTACAGACCTATTTACAACGCCATGTTCAAATCGGTGGATACAAGCAACAAAGTGGTAGCAGCGGGCGGAATTACAGAAACTAAAACCGCCAAAGTACACGATGAAATTACTACAGACAGCCTGATTACTTTCCATAAAGAAATTGCTTACACAGATGGAACTCTAATTAAAAAAGACAGCGTTGTCCATTGGTCAGCGGCCGGCATCGCTATGAAAGACGGTAAAGCAGAAGAACCAAAAGTATCAAAATCAGTCAAAATCAGTGATGACACAAGATGGTATCTGGTATTTTTAGTCTTCATTCAGGTGATTTTTGTAACGATGGTTTATGGGCCGATAGCTGCATTTTTGGTAGAGATGTTCCCGGTAAGAATCCGCTACACATCAATGTCTTTGCCATATCATATTGGTAATGGTGTTTTCGGAGGACTATTGCCGGCTGTGGCCACTTATCTGGTTACGACAGGGAAAGAAGCAGGGCATCCGGGCTGGTATCTGGAAGGGCTCTGGTACCCCATTGGTGTTGCCGCCGTCTGTCTGATCATTGGATTGGTTTACCTTAAGCGCAAAAACCAAAATATCCACGATTAATACCATTGATGGATGATAATTAACAACTGATTACTCATCATCAATAAAAAACAAAAAATATATTACAAATTAATTCACGTTTTATTAATTTTAAAAACAAAGAAAAATGGACGGACTAAAAAAAATATTAGGCATCATCTGGATATTACTGGCACTCGTAGTTCTTTATTTTGGGCTTACCGTAATGGGAATCCCGAAACTGACATCGGGTAAGCAAGAAGATCTGGTATTTGGGATTATCATCGTTTTTGTTCTCTTGCCGATAGTGGTTGGCGGACTGGGCGTTTTCGGGTATTACGCCTTGAGCGGTGATTATTCCGAAGAAAATATGTGACACTAAATTACAATTGATAGCTGATAATTGGTGGGTGAAATGTCATCCATCAATTATCTTTTAAAATAGTGGAGAAAGTGGCGGACGGCAAATCTATGCAACGATAAAATAAAACCCCGGATCGCAAATCATTTATCATTTTGATTGATCATTTATGAAAAAACGACACGAGCAAAAGCTGATTTTACTAAGTTTTGGGCTGATGATACTCTTCAGCGCACCCATTATCCTGTTGTTCAATAGCGCCAAAGAACTGTTTGGCTTTCCCGTGATCTATATTTACATTTTTGGCGTGTGGTTTTTATCGGTTCTGATGTCATTTTTTATTATAAAAAAGTACGATGAATAGCCTGTCCCTGTTTATAGTGGTGATTCTCTATCTCGCCCTTCTTTTTATTATTGCCCACCGCGCAGAAAAAAAGAAGAGCAAGATTTGGGTCAACAATCCCTACATCTATGCATTGTCGCTGGCTGTTTACTGCACCGCCTGGACATATTACGGCAGCATTGGCGTCGCCGTGAATGACGGGCTGGATTATCTCCCGATTTACATTGGGCCAATGATCATCATCCCTGCTTGGATCTACATCAACCGCAAAATTATCCGCATTACCAAAATCAACAAAGTCAGCAGCATAGCAGATTTTATATCATTAAGATATGGCAACAGCAGATCATTTGGTGCCATTATAACGCTGGTTTGTATTTTTGGGATTATCCCGTACATCGGGCTTCAGATCAAGGCGATTTCTGAGACCTTCCACCTTGTTACGCAGACACCGGTTTCCAAAAATATATTTTCTGACAATGCCACTTATGTGGTAGTCCTTCTTGCGCTATTTTCGTCCTATTATGGCACAAGATACGTAGATGCGTCAGAAAAACGTTTAGGCATTATCTCCGCCGTAGCGTTGGAAAGTTTTCTCAAACTGATTTTCTTAATCGTTTTAGGAATCTTCGTTACTTTTTTTGCTTTCGACGGATTTTCCGATATTTATGCGAAAGCCAGTAAATTTGCTGATTTTAAAGAGAAAAATACCTTTTCGGGTTTGGAAGGCAGCATCAACTGGATGGTTCTGAGTATTATTTCTGCTTCCGCAATTTTTCTGTTGCCAAGGCAGTTCCACACAACAATTGTTGAAAACAGGCAGGAAAAACATCTGAAAACGGCCATTTGGTTTTTCCCGCTTTACCTGTTGATTTTTAGTTTTTTTGTCTTCCCTATAGCCTGGGGTGGCAGGATTATTTTTGAAGGAAAGGCAGTAAACCCCGAATTTTATTCGATCCTCATTCCGCAGTATTTTAACAATCAATTGATAACAGTTTTGGTATTTTTGGGCGGGTTGAGTTCATCAATATCAATGGTGATTATCTCCAGCATCACCTTGTCTATCATGTTATCCAACAACCTCATTATCCCTTATAGCTGGCTGGATAAACTGAAATCTGACAACGAAACCAAAAACACAAAAAACATCACCAACATCCGTAAAGTCAGTATTTTTATCCTAATTGTCACGGCTTTCATTTTTTATAAATTTTTCATTTTACAGAACAGTTTATATTCGGTAGGTCTCATTTCGTTTGTGGTGATTTCCCAGTTGGGGCCGTCGTTTTTCGGAGCGATATTTTGGAGAAGAGGCAGTTACAAAGGTGCTGTTTTCGGGCTGATTGCCGGGCTCGTTATTTGTTATTTTGGATTGATTATTCCGCAATATTATTTCTCATACAATCAAGAGTTCAAAGGATTTTTGAGGGATTTGTATGACTGGTTCAGCTTTTTCAACATTTCTTATCTGGATAGGATTTCGCAGGTTTTCTTCTGGTCAATTTTGGTTAATTTGGCATTGTTTACAATCATTTCGGTCAGCCAAAAAGGAGATTACCGCGAACGGAATTTTGCCGAAATATATGTTGATATTGATCAGTATATCCAAAATCACGAGAATGCTTTTATCTGGCGTGGAAAAGCCTACGTAGCAGACATCCGTAATATTTTGGTGAAATTTCTTGGCGAGAAAAAAACCGAGCAGGCGATGCGCATCTTTAACCTGAAATATAATATCGATACACGTAATGAGTCTGCCGATGCGCGGTTTATCAAATTTTCCGAAAACCTTTTGTCCGGAAGAATTGGGACGGCATCTGCCAAAATCCTGATCGAAGGCGTGACTTACGAAGATAAAATCTCACTGAAAGAAGTTTTGGAAATCCTAGAAGAATCCAAAGAAAACATCAGCCTCAACAAAAAACTCACGGAACAAAGCCGGGAATTGCGGCAATTATCAGACGAACTAAGCTCTGCCAACGAAAACCTGATCTACAAAGACAAACAAAAAGATGACTTTTTGGATTCGGTGGCGCACGAACTCAGGACACCAATAACCGCCATCCGCTCTGCTGGGGAAATTTTGGCCGATGATGACGATATGCCTTTGGACATCAAGAGGGAGTTCCTCAATAATATCATTACAGAATCTGACCGATTGAATGAGATTATCAATGATATCCTGTACCTAGACAAGCTAGAACACGGCGAAATTGCTTTGAACATCCAAAATAACAATATTACCGAAACTTACGAAAAAGCCTTAAAGCCAATCAGCCATCTGATTTACCAAAAAAACATCCACCTGAGCGAGGTTAATCTACTGTCCAATGCTAACTTTGAGTACGATGAAGCGCGGATGATTCAGGTTTTCCAAAATATTTTGGGCAATGCGCTGAAGTTTACCGATGAGCAAGGGACGATACAAACCAAGTTTCAGGAAAAAGATGGGCAACTGGTGATTTCGATGTTCAATACAGGAAAACAGATTCCGGAAGAAGACCTGGATTTGATTTTTGATAAATTTTACCAATCGAAAAACCAAAACATCAGAAAACCTTTGGGAAGCGGATTGGGATTATCGATCTGCAAAAAAATCATCGAAGCGCATCAGGGGAAAATTTTGGCAGAAAACAGCGGTTTGGGCGTAACAATAAAGATTATACTATGAAAAAGATATTAATTGCTGATGATGAACATAAGATACTGATGTCTCTGGAATACAGCTTCCGCAAACAGGGGTACGAGGTTTTTATAGCCCGAGACGGAACCGAAGTATTGGAATTGCTGAAAACCATTACGCCGGATGCTATCCTTCTCGATATTATGATGCCGAACCTGGACGGTTACAGCACGCTAGGAGAAATAAAAACGATGAAAGAATTAGACCAGACCAAAGTGATTTTCCTGAGTGCTAAAACCAATCCAAAGGATATTGAAAAAGGCTTGAATTTGGGAGCTGATGCTTATGTCACAAAACCCTACTCTATCAAAAAACTGATTCAGCAGATCGAAGAAATGTTGGCGTAAAAAGATAAAAAAACGAAGATAAACTTAGAAAGCTATGAATTCTGACCAATTATTCAACGACAGCATCCAAGATAAAGAATCCTTTTGGGAAAAGCAGGCACGGGAAATCAGCTGGTTCAAGTTTCCAAAAACCATCACCTCTCCCGATGAGAACAACTACAACCAATGGTTTGCAGACGGCGAACTGAATATGAGTTACCTGTGCATCGATAAACATATCGAAGATGGTTTTGGCGATCAGACTGCCGTCATCTACGACTCTCCGGTGACAAAGCAAAAACAGACTTTCACTTTTAATCAATTAAAAAATGAAGTTTCGCGACTTGCCGGTGCATTAAAATCCTTGGGTTTGGAAAAAGGCGACACCGCCGTCATCTATATGCCGATGATCCCGCAGACTTTGTTCGCTATGCTGGCGTGTGCGAGAATTGGCGTGATTCATAATGTCGTTTTTGGAGGATTTGCACCTCACGAATTGGTCGTAAGAATAGACAATTGCAAACCAAAAGTATTAATAACAGCCACCGCAGGCGTAGAAATCTCCAAAAGAATTCCCTATCTCCCACTGGTAGAAAAAGCCATTGAGCTAGCCCAAGACAAAGTAGATCACATCATTGTTTACAATAGGCGATTGGTAGATAACCAACACGAGATGTTCGAAGGCATTATTGATTACGAAGAAATCGTGAACCATGCAGAACCCGCAGACTACATTCCTGTAAAATCCACACATCCGCTGTATTTGCTTTACACATCCGGCACAACAGGGAAACCGAAAGGAATTGTGAGAGATACCGGCGGTTATGCTACGGCACTTCAATTTTCTATGAAATACCATTATGGCATTGACAAAGGGGAAACCTTCTGGGCCGCTTCGGATTTTGGCTGGGCTGTTGGACACAGTTATTCGGTTTATGGACCTTTGATTAACAGGAACACGACCATTATCTTTGAAGGCAAACCCATCATGACACCCGATGCCGGAACCTATTGGAGAATTATTTCCGAATATAAGGTTACAGCGATGTTCACGGCACCAACTGCCATCCGGGCTATTAAAAAAGAAGATCCGAATGGCGAATTGGTTAAAAAATATGACTTATCGAATTTCAAAAAGCAGTTTCTGGCGGGCGAACGCTGCGATGTGGCAACCCTCGACTGGTTTGAGCAGCATATTGGATTGCCTGCCATAGACCACTGGTGGCAAACCGAATCCGGATCGCCAATGCTGGGATTACTCACCGGAAATAATGATTACCACATCAAAAGAGCCTCGGCAGGAAAACCAGTTCCGGGTTATGACATTAAAATTTTTGATGAAAACGGATACGAACTTGCACCGCACCACGAAGGATATTTGGTGATCAAATTACCATTGGCACCCGGTGCAATGCTAGGCATCTGGAAAGATTTCCCAAGGTTCAAAAGTGGATATCTTTCACAGTTTGGGGGGTATTATTTCTCTGGAGATGGCGCTATTATGGACGAAGACGGCTACATCTTCATCACCGGTCGTGTGGATGATGTCATCAATGTGGCGGGTCACCGGTTATCAACTTCGGAAATGGAGGAAGTGGTTTCTTCCAACTCACACGTTGCAGAATGCGCTGTTGTAGGGATAGAAGACAGTCTGAAAGGCCAAATCCCGTTTGCCTGTGCCGTCCTGAAAAGTGGTACCGACATCTCTGAAATAGATCTGGAACAACAAATTGTGCAAAGTGTACGGGAAAAAATTGGGGCTGTTGCCTGCCTCAAAAATGTAATGGTTGTGAAACGCCTGCCAAAAACGCGATCCGGAAAAATCTTGAGGAAGCTTATCCGTACCATGCTGGACGGGAAAGATTTCCAAATCCCATCGACGATAGATGATGAAATAATTGTTGAAGAAATCCAAAATAAAATCGAAAATTATAGAAGCAGTGCCAAATAATTTTCGGAATTTTAGATATTGATGAATAGTTAAGGTTAGACAGGCTCAGCCTGACATCGCTAATATTAAACGCTTGTTAGGCAAAAATAATAAAAGTACCAGAATGAGCCTCTGTAAGCCCTTAGCTAAAGAATTATATTTTCACAAATGAAAACATTAATAAAAAAGGAAAAGAAATACAAAGCCTGAACCTAGCCCCGATTGCAGCAATTGTCTGAGCTCTCCCAATAGGCAGTGGAAAAATGCGGCGGAGATTGGGAAGCGAGTGCGGAAAGCGGGTTGCAAAAGTGTACGATAACATAAACATCGTGCTTCTAATTTTAAATCAATAAATTATAAAACAAAATATATGAGAAACTATCACATTCAGAATTTGCAGGACTATTTTAAGGAATATAAGAAATCAATCAAAAACCCGAAAAAGTTTTGGGACAAGATTGCCGACGAAAACTTTGTGTGGTACCAGCGATGGTCCAAAGTGGTGGATTATGATATGAATGAAGCCCAGATCAAATGGTTTAAAAATGCAAAATTGAATATTACCAAAAACTGTCTGGACAGGCACTTGTCTGTACGGGGTGATAAAACGGCCATCATCTGGGAACCAAACGATCCCAAAGAAGAAGCGCAGCATATCTCCTATAACGAGCTCTATGAACGCGTGAACAAAACAGCAAACGTCCTGCGCGAACTGGGAATCCAAAAAGGCGACCGCGTGTGCATCTACCTGCCAATGATCCCGGAACTGGCGGTAACGATGCTGGCTTGTGCAAAATTAGGAGCGGTACATTCGGTGATATTTGCTGGGTTTTCTGCCTCTGCGGTGGCATCTAGGGTGAATGATTGCGGCGCAAAAATGGTCATTACCTCAGACGGAAGTTACAGGGGAAACAAAGTTCTTGACCTGAAGAGCATTGTGGATGAAGCCCTTGAAAAATGCGAATGCGTAGAAAATGTGCTTGTGGTAAAAAGAACACACAATGATGTGAAAATGAAAGAACCACGTGACCACTGGATGTCCGATTTCTATGACAAAGCTTCAGCCGATTTTGTATCTGTCATTATGGATGCAGAAGATCCATTGTTTATTCTCTACACATCGGGATCTACAGGAAAACCAAAAGGGATGCTACATACCTGCGCGGGATATATGGTGTATACGGCTTATACTTTTAAGAATGTTTTCAATTACAAAGAGAATGACATCTATTGGTGTACGGCCGATATTGGCTGGATTACAGGGCACTCGTATATCCTTTATGGCCCGTTATTGAATGGCGCTACCACTGTTATTTTTGAAGGTATCCCTACTTTCCCTGATGCAGGCAGGTTCTGGGAAGTGATTGAGAAACATAAGGTGACCCAATTTTATACTGCACCAACAGCCATCCGATCCCTAGCCAAAGAAAATATAGAATGGGTACAGAAACACGACCTGGAATCGCTAAAAGTAATCGGTTCTGTAGGTGAACCTATTAATGACGAGGCTTGGCATTGGTATAACGATAATGTTGGACACAAAAGATGCCCGATTGTGGATACCTGGTGGCAAACCGAAACCGGTGGAATCTTAATCTCTCCAATCCCATTTGTAACCCCTACAAAACCGACTTACGCCACTTTGCCGTTGCCTGGCATTCAGCCTGTGCTGATGGACGATAAGCGTAATGAGATCTCCGGCAATCAGGTAACAGGAAACCTGTGTATCCGATTCCCTTGGCCAGGAATTGCGAGAACTATCTGGGGCGACCATCAGCGGTACAAGGAAACTTATTTCTCTGCTTTTCCGGGAAAATATTTTACCGGTGACGGCGCGCTTAGAGATGAAGTAGGCTATTACAGAATCACTGGTCGTGTAGATGACGTGGTAATTGTATCCGGCCACAACCTGGGAACCGCACCTATAGAAGACAGCATCAATGAACACCCGGCAGTAGCAGAATCTGCCATTGTTGGCTATCCACACGATATCAAAGGTAACGCACTTTATGGTTTTGTGATCCTGAAAGAATCCGGCGAAGAAAGAAACAGAGAGAACTTGGCCAAAGAGATTAATCAACTGATATCCGAACAAATAGGGCCCATTGCAAAACTGGATAAAATACAATTTGTATCCGGGCTTCCAAAAACAAGGTCGGGGAAAATTATGCGTAGGATACTCAGAAAAATTGCAGAAGGTGACTTCTCCAATTTTGGTGATACCTCTACCCTTCTTAATCCTGAAGTTGTAGATGAAATAAAAAACCAGAGAATCTAAAAATTTCTTAAGCAATGAGGCAGTCCTAAATAAGATTACAATTTATAAGTTAAAATACCAATCCGGAAGATTTCATTTTTCCGGATTTTTTATGCATTGCTTCCTGTGTTTTCATCTTCAGACTAAGATGTGGCCTTTTGTATTGTAAATATTAATACTTTCCATTACCATTTGCTTTAGATCCCGAGCCAATTCTAGGAGAAAGTTGTAAACATATTTATTTTCTAAGGATATATCATTGGGTTTCTATTTTTAGTTTCTTTAGGTTTATTAAGTATTTTTAAAGTCTGTAATTAATACATTTTTTCAGATAAAAAGTGATTCTAACCCTCTAAACAGTTACCCGTAAACTAGCTTCCATGGTAGTTAAAAAAAACTTGTAAAGTGTCTGTCGTAGGTGGTTTGTGTTAATTAACGGGTTTGTTGGTGGGATAATAGTGTAAGAATTACCAATTATCGGAGGGTTTTTCGGCTTGTTTAAATGTTGTGAATTGAGTAAAAGTGTAATCGAAAATTTTTGAATCTTTATTAAAAAACCCTTTTCTAAAATCACCATTTCGATTTAAAGCAACATCTTCTAATCCGGTTGTTTGATCCACCATCGAATAATTCAAAGTTGTCACTTTATGTCTAATTTTGACATTATTTACAGTAAATCTATATTTACCCTCTTTGAAGTCGATAACGACACTCCCGGCCAACACACCACTTGTCAAATAAGCATTTGTCCCCAAAAGAGTAAATCCAGCTTCCCTATATTTTGGAATTAGATCCTTAAACCTTGCGATTATTTTATTGTCAGTTTGTTCAATATCATAGAATCTTCCGGAGTTTTTCACCTCACTTAGTAATTGATCAAAATTTAATTGAGTGTATGTTATCCTCTCCCATTTGACAGATTTTTCAGGATTGTAAAAATTATCAGACTGCCCGAATATAATTACAGAGCAAAGTAAGGCGAAAAAGTAAATTAGTTTTTTCATAATCCTAATATTTGATTCTTTTTTAGTTGAAATTCTTCTTCAGTAATTATACCCTTATTTTTCAAATCCGCTAACTTTTCCAAATCATCATAATTAATTGATATGGATTTTAACTGAATGCTATTTGCATTATTATTTAAATTTTTTCTTTTATCATTTATCAGATCGCGCAATTGAAGAAATTTAGCTTTTTGCTTCTTTGTGAAAATTATACTGTTTTCGTCTTTAGCGGCATCAAAAGTTCCAGCTTTACTCTCCTGACTTCCGGGAAAAGCAAATTGTATAAAACCATTGGTTATAAATCCAGGCTCTTTTAATTGTATTGAGGTAATATCTTTGATCATAATTTCCTTTGTACCTCTTAATCCAATAAGTTTAGCTGTTAAACCTTTTCTAATGATTTCAATAGTGTTATCATTAACTTTTAAAATACCATTTTCACCTGTTGCGGTTGTGATGTTTAACTGGTCTTTTTGCTCCTCGGTCTGATCGTTTGTAAAATTTACTTTCATGGTTATTATTGTTTTTAATAAATATCGTCTGCTATAAGAGTTTCTATTTTCCTGACGTACTATAACATTTTTACAGTATTTAAAGATACAAGTACGTTGTGAGCAAATTCAGAACTTGGGTTCCACGTCCAAAATCAGTTGATCCAACAATCAATTCCAATCCGCACCCATTGAATAATATCCGATAGAGCAGTCAGACTTTAAGATATTGGCGGAAATTCTTAATGGGTGACCATCGACCTTAACGGTGCATTTATCGAGATATTTTATTTTCATAATTGTAGCAGTGTGAAAATAGTGTGAACTATTGGCGCATTTTTTCCTATTTAATCTCTTTTTACAAATGTAAGAAAATAAAAAGAGCGTTGATAAAATCATTACCAACGCTCTTAAATACAGCAGAAAGGAAGGGATTCTATATTAAGAGTAATAAACACCAATGAGAGGCTAATTGATTGTAAATGTGATTCTAAACTATTTGTTACAAACTAATAAAAGATATTAAAAAACTGTAAACAACAGCAAAAATAGTCCCTAATAATTAGGGTAGGGACTTATAGAAGATTAAATTTTTCCATTGCATTAACTTTGATTTCATCAGCTATATCTATATAGGGTTTCATAGCTTTATAATCACTGTGGCCTGTCCATTTCATCACCACCTGAGGTGGAATACCTAATGATAATGCATTACATATAAACGTTCTTCTTCCAGCATGTGTACCTAATAATGAATACTTAGGCAGTACTTCATCAATTCGTTCATTTCCCTTATAGTAAGTTTGTCTTATAGGTTCATTGATTTTAGCTAGTTCGGCAAGTTCTTGCAGATACTCATTCATTCTCTGATTAGAGATAACAGGAAGTACCTTATTGTCATGAAAATCTTCGTTTTCATACTTCTCTAAAATACTTTTACTATGATTGTTTAATTCGATTACCAAACTGTCGGCCGTTTTAACAGTAGTAACTTCTATTGCATTATCCTTAACATCAGATCTTTTAAGATTTGCAACGTCTGAATATCTAAGACCTGTAAAACATTGAAATAGAAAAACATCTCTCACTCTTTCAAGATACTTCTTTTCATTTGGAATTTTATATTCTTTTAACTTATTAAGCTCAGCCTGAGTAAGAAAAATAATTCTTTTTTGGGTTGTTTTTAATTTTGGTTTAAAAAACTTATAATCTTCATTTTTGTGATAACCTTTGTGATAAGCCCATTTTAAAAACCACTTTATAAAAGCAAAATGTTTCAAAATAGTAGAATTTTTGAATTTTGCTTTCTCTTGAAGATAGAATTGATATTGTATTAATCCCTCTTCAGTAAAATTATCAAATTCTAATTTAGGATTAAAGGTTTCCAAGTGATTTTTAATACTGTTCCACTTACTACTTGTGGCTAAAGTCCACTGATTAAGAATGGATTCTTCTTTTGTAAAATCATCGAATACTTGGTAAAAAGTTTTAACTTGAATTACTTTTTTAGATCTGCCTATTTCACTATTAAATTGGCTCCTAAAAGTATCGGCATCAGGAATAGTATTTTCCTTTTCAAATTTCAAAAATGTTCTTTCACAAGCAAACTCATATTGCTGAATCTTCCTATTAATAACGTTTGCAGCAGTTTTTTTTACTCCATGCGTTGTGTTAATTTTACACCTTTGGGTTTCTTTACTCCATTTATCAATTTCAATTCTAAAACCTACATTAAACGCAACTATAAAAGTATCCCACTTTATCCTGTAACGAAGCTTAGCTGTAGATTTATCTTTCTCCTTATCTAAAAGAAATTGAGAGTGGTAATTCATTAAAATAATTAATTCTAATATGAAGATTTGAAAGCCTTAACTTCAAAACCTTCAATTTGATTTATACTATAAGTTTTATTTTGTTTGTTCAATTTGAAAACTTGATAATCATTATTACAGATATATTTGGTCGTTCCTGCTTTCTTAGATTGCCAATCTGGTGTTTCTAAAAGCTTCAACATCACATCCGGTGCTACATCACTAAATTTAAAACATAATGGAACGCTAGTTCTTCTGGATTGGTTATAGAGACCTACAAAAGGATTCCATCTTTGAAAACTTTCTGCAAATAAAACTTTGCCTTCTTTATAAATTTCGATAAAGAATATAGTTTTATCCAAATCCATTATTTGTTTTGTTTTTAATTCATCAGGTTCTGAAAATACTCCACCTGCACGATTTTCTGCAATAAATTGTATTTCAGTATCTGTAAGTTGTGTTTTGTTTTGTGAAAAAGAAAACGCAAATACTAGGATTGAAGTCGTAACTAAAAATTTTTTCATTCTATTTATTTTTTAAAATTTCTAATAATATACTTATCTGATTCTGACTTATTGAAAGTCTTTCTGTCAATTGAATTTGTAGGTCAATCATACTAGATACATCATTATGCGAAATAGTGACTGTTCCCCCATTGTTATTTATATTGTGGTTTCCATCCCCTGTATTACTAATCTTCTGCTCATTTCCTTTGAGCATTTCTCCTACACCAAGAATTAACCAATAGGGGTTTGTTTGAGGATAATTAATGAATATATTCTCTAAAGCATCAGAATTAATAGGTCTATTTTTCTTCTCACCAGTAAAATTCCCATAAGTCATATTAATTTTTTTAAAAAATTCAGCCTTACTAACTTCCACATTTTCAGCAAGTAAAAGAATTCTTTCTTTTATATTAGATAATTTATTCTCCATTATTTTGTTAAATAGAGAAATTATTCTCTATATTTGTCAAAGATTTAAAGCAAAAGAAAAAACAACGTTTTTAGCAAATTTAATTAAAATATGGAAACTAAAAAAATTGATTTAAGAACTCCAAAACAAAGAGAAAAAGATAACAGAAATATACGAATTATATCTGTTTACAAAGAAATAATTAGTAACGAGGAAGAGGAAGGCAAAGCTTCGTTCAAATCAGCAATATATCGTGGTGTAGGTTTAGAGTTTGGCCTCTCAGCAAGTGGTGTCCGAATGGTTCTTTTGAAAAATGGTGTTATAGAAAAGTAAGCGTTAAACCTGCTTACTAAGAATCAAATTTAATCCAAAAATCGGCAATATAATGAAAAATATAGATCGTAACTCATTCCTCTTTCAATTAACAGTGCATGAATTTCTAGAACTTTTATCTTCTCTGAAAGAAGAACAAGAATCAAATTTATCTCTTGATGCAGCTTCCGGCACAACTGAATATGTTTACGGTATTTCAGGTTTAGCAAGAGTATTGGGTTGTTCAAAAAGTCATGCAGGAAAATTAAAAAATTCAGGGATTTTCAATGATGCAATTATCCAAAATGGAAGGAAAATAATAATTGATAAGGAGAAAGTAATCAGATTATTCAACGCCCAAAAAAAATCATAAAATGTCAAACATCAACCTTAAATCCAAAATTTCAGATTTAACCGTAGAGGAATTTTTATCCTTGCAGCAAGTAAAAGTCAAGAGATATGAATACGGTATCAAGGGGATAGCTAAAATTTTTGGTTGTTCCAGAAACCACGCACAAAAAATTAAAAAGTCAGGTAAAATTGATGGGGCTTTAGTGCAAAACGGAAATACAATCGTAATTGACGTTGAAATGGCTTTACAGCTCTTTGATGAAACAGGTAAAAAATGAATGTACAAGAATTAATAACAAGATTTTGGTCATATAATCAAAAACACAATTTTGGTGCGGTAAGCTGTGCAATTTATTTATTTCTCTTGGAAAAATGGAAAGATGAAAAGCAAGTTGATTCAATTAGGATATCAGACCTTCATATCTGCCAAATATTGAGCTTAACTAGACCAACGGTTAAGACTGCTAGGGACAAACTATTAAAATATGGATTAGTAGAATTTCAATCAAAAAATGGATCCGCAACCTATTACAAAATAGTTACAGATTTTTCAGAAATAGACTTTAACCCAGATATAAGTATTAGTTCCGTAAAAGAAAAAAAACCTATACGTCCTGAATTGCAAGATTTAAATCCTGCAAAAAATCTAAAAGCTATTAAGCCAAAAGCAAAAGTTGAGACTGAACCGGAAGTAAAAACTGAAAATCAAAAAGAGCTTCCTGATGGAGTGCCGTCATTTGACGAGTTTTTAGAATATGCAAAAACATTAAGTATTTATTCTTCAAATGATGATTTCGCTATTCAGGAAAAATACAATCAATTGTTGGATGATAAGTGGCTAAACAATATGCAAAAACCAATACGAAACTGGAAAGCCCTGCTTAAAAGTACATTTCCATATTTGAAAAAAGCAAGTGAGAATAACACCTCTATAGAGATTAAAAAACTTCCATCAATAAAAAGAACCCAACCCTCAAAATAAAGATTATGCAAATAGATCATCCTACTCATTCAAGTTCTAAAAAACAGAGAGAAGAAGCCATTAAGCTGCTTGAAAGTTTAAAGGCAAATCCTAACACTAAAAAAGCGATTATAGTCCCTAGCGGATTTAGTAATGATTTTGAGCAATTTAAAAAAAAGATCGCTTTAAAAAAGGATAAAGCAAATTCTTAATAAATGGAAAAACACCAGGATAGATTAATCAGAAAAATTTACGAAAATTCTAATCATCACGATTTAATAAGATTAGGAAACAAGTTCGTAGATGACTTTCTTTTTGAGGATAATCAGATAGCTGACATTCCGATTAATGCTTTAAGAGTAATTTTCAACATTATATCTTTACTAGCATCTGATCAGTTTAGGCCAGAGGATCATCCAAAGCAGCTAAGCCTATTTGATCAGGAATTTGAAACTGAGAATAATGTTTTTGCAGCTATGAAAATAAAAAATAGTAAAATTTCTCCTAGTGGTTCGACAAAACAAGTCATAGAAGCTTACGAATTTCTAACTAGATTCAAAATGGAATGGTATCGCTCCACGAATTGCAGCGGAAAAGAAATAAAGACTTTTGGTGGGCTTATTTCTACACCATCCTACGACCAAAGAGGATATACCACATTTCTAATTAGTAGCTATTGGTTAAAGAAATTGATGATTATTCCAGAATACAATATAATTCTTTACAACCTAGTTTACAATATAAAAAATAACAAACATGTTTTGTTTGCTATTTGGTTAAAAAAAATCCCCAGTAATGGAACGCTTTTAAAGCTTACAACGTTCAACCATAAATTTGGCCTTAACTATAAGAATACAAAGGATTTTTGCACGAAATTCTTAAATCCAGCCAGAAAAAATCTTGATAAATTTAGCGATCTCAGTTTTAATTATAAGCAGGAATCCGGAAGTATTCGCATAATTCCTTATTCAACAAAGACGATTGAAGATCAAGAAATATCATTACATACAAAGGAAACTTTGGAAATAAAATATCGTTTGAATTATCTGAAAAAACGTTATGGATTGTCAAATGATGATTTTACCAATTTCTCTTATCATTATAAAAAAATACCTACCACCAGGAAACTGATAGAAATTGCATATAAAGAATTCATTTCACGAACTCGAAGACAAAATGTACAATCAATCAAATACCAAGGCAAGGCTTTTCTGCAAGAAATTCAAAATATTATAATTGAATTTTATAAAGTTAGTAAAGCTGGACAAACAATCCCAAACGGTTATCCAAGAATAATCTAATTCGGAATTGCACTCCACTATATTCGGAATTGCACTCCCCCATAATTCGGAATTGCACTCTCTAAAATTAAAAAAATGTTAAAACAATTAGTTAATCACCAATTATTTCGGAATTGCACTCCCCTATATTCGGAATTGCACTCCCCTAAAAAAATGCTTTCAAATAATATTTCGGATTACAACTCCCCCTTTCGGAATTGCACTCCCCTAAAAATACATTCCTTTTCGGAATTGCACTCCCAAACTTTCGGAATTGCACTCCCAAACTTTCGGAATTGCACTCCCCTTAAAAATAGCTATAAGGTCTATTAATAAAAGGGTTTCCCGACGTTATTAAAAATATATTAAAAGTAATTAAAAAGTTTTTTTCTTTTTAAAAGGAAAAAAAATCAAAATATCAGTTGCAGAAAGAAAAAATATGGCACTAAAAAAACGCATCAAAATTGAAAATGCTACAGCTTTTAAGTTAGAATACTTTGAAGGTGAAGCAGAACTTAAGGAAAAGGAATTTTCCAGTTACAAATCTATGGAACAATTCCACAGTAGACAAAGCGATTTTTTGTATTTAGACATAAACCGATGGGCTTTCGTTAACGAAAAATGGCATAAGTTTATAAAGCTTCGGTCTCCTTTTGTATTTCAAAAAGAAATAGACTTTCTCAATAAAGTTTTCGATGAAAATTTTGAAGTTAAAAAACTTCAAAATTCAAATAATGAAGATCCTAATCCTCAAAAATAATATATGAACAAAAAATTTATCACAGCTGGTTCGTTGTTTATATCACTATTGTACGTTGATTTATTTTGTGGAGCAGGAGGAACAAGTACTGGTGTGGAAGCTGCATTAATTCATGGAGAAAAATGCGCAAAAGTAATCGCTTGTGTTAATCACGATACCAATGCAATTGCATCCCATACTCTAAACCACCCAGATACATTACATTTTACTGAAGATATCCGTACGCTTGACCTTCGGGAACTGATCCAGCACGTCAATAAACTTAGAAAAAAGTATCCATTTGCTAAAGTGGTACTTTGGGCATCTTTGGAATGTACCAATTTTTCAAAAGCCAAGGGTGGATTGGCAAGGGATGCAGATTCCAGAACATTGGCAGAACATCTGTTTAGATATATTGAAGCTTTAAATCCGGATTCTGTACAAATTGAGAATGTTGAAGAATTCATGAGTTGGGGAGATCTGGACGAAAAAGGCAAACCAATCAGCAAGGATAAAGGAAGACTTTATTTAAAGTGGGTAGATAATGTTAAAAAATACGGATATAATTATGATTACCGCATTTTGAATTCTGCTGATTATGGAGCTTTGACTAGCCGCAAAAGATTTTTTGCTCAATTCAATAAGACTGGATTCCCAATTATTTGGCCATTAGCTACACATGCAAAAAATCCTGTAACCGGACTTTTTGATAATTTAGAAAAATGGCGTCCAGTAAAAGAAGTCTTAGATTTTGGTGACGAGGGAAATTCAATCTTTGGAAGAAAAAAAGCTTTGGTAGAAGCTTCGTTAGAAAGAATTTGGCACGGACTAGTAAAGTTCGTTGCTGGGGGAAAGGATAAATGGTTACTTAAATATAATTCTGTAAATGGAAAAACAAGAAAACACAATCCTCCTGGGATCGATGATCCATGCCCAACGGTTGCTGTTCAAAATAGATTAGGGTATGTTAACTGTAGTTTTTTATCAGCATACTACGGCAATGGTTTTAATTCATCCGTTCAAGAACCTTCACCGACTGTAACAACGGGCGATAGATTTTCTTTGATTAGCTCTGTTTTCATCGATCAACAATTTGGGAATAGTAAACCTGCTGGTATTGACACGGTTTTAGGTTCAATTACAACAAATCCAAAATATGCTAAAGTTCACGCAGAATGGCTATTAAATACAAATTTTAATAATAAGGGAAGTTCAGTTGACGAGCCTGCACCAACGATAACTGCAAATCGAAAATGGCACTACCTAATGGATGCCCAATATAGCCGAATTGGTAACAGTGTGGATCAGCCGTGCTTTACTTTGATAGCAAGAATGGACAAAACACCTCCTTATTTAGTAGAAATTTCGCAAAGTGGTGAATTTCCTTCATTCATAAAAATTATTGAGAATTGTGCAATCTATGAAATATACGATACTGATTCCCCAATGACTGTAAAAATAAAAGAATTTATGGCATTGTATGGTTTAGTAGATATTAAAATGAGAATGTTAAAAATTCAAGAGTTAAAAGAAATAATGGGATTTCCAAAAGACTATATTTTGATTGGCACTCAGGCTGAACAAAAAAAATTTATTGGCAATGCTGTAGAAGTAACGATGGCTCGAAAAATATGTGAAGCTATCGCTAACGAAATTTTTGAAAAAAGAAAAGTTGCATAAAAAAAATGTTTTATGAGAGTCACAGATAAAATAACAATGTTATTATCAGACAGAAATGATGTACTATCGGAACTGTCTAATTATTCTTTTGAAGTTGGTATTTTCGATTTAGAGTACGGTATAGGGGAAAGTTCAAAAAATTTTGTAAGCAGAAATAGTCCAATAATTCAGAGCAATGGTCAAAAAACTAGTATAAAAATGCCTAGTTACAAATTTGAAATTTGGGATGCTAATGTTCCTGAAGATGATATTTTTGATAACATCAAAAGTATTACAAAAAACCAGATATATTTTGGAGCCAATTACTATCAAAAATTAATTGGTAATCCTCAGAAACCACCACGTAGAAATGAATATCAAGATTTTCTTTCTGCAAATCCAACTGGCTGGATCATCTGGGATAAAATCAATGGGAACAATGATTTCAGTGATTGTGAAGTCATTTATACTTCTTATGATTTTCCTTCACACGTTGTATACTTTATGTGGAGCGGAATGATGCAGGGAATATACTGCGGAACCGACTTTGATAAAGCAAACGTTCAGCAGGGTGACAAATCACTAAACGTCAAAAGAATTCACCCAACCCAAAAACCAGTCCCAATCTACAAATATTTACTTTCAAATATTATCAATACAGGAGATGAAATTCTCGAACTTGGTTTTGGTTCAGCATCCCTCGCTATTGCCTGCCATGATTATGACTTTTCATTATTAACTTGTGAGAACAATATTGAATATTATAAGTTAGGGACTGAAAGAGTGATAAGTCATTCGAAATTAGGTAAATTAAATTATTAAATTAATTAGCCTTATTTATACTTATTTAGACTGTAAACATCTGGTAATGTAGGTTTTAACATTGGTTTTCAAGACTTTTGTAATTAAATCAAATAATTGTGCTCCAAAAACCATTGAAAAATCTTGATTTAAAAGGAAAGCAACCTAATACAATTTAATCTTAAAATATCATGCAAGAAATATTTTTTACAATCATATTAAAATTGCTATCTGGCCTTATTATAATAGTAGTAATTACATTAGCTGCTGAGAGAAAAAAAACAAGAGCATTTGAGAAATTTGTGAAAGAAGAAAACTCAAGAGTTCTAGTTAATGAAGAAATAGATTTGTATGAATGCTTTACCATTCCGCAAAGACTACATGGTAAATCTTCAAATTATGTTCAACGAATTAAAAATAAATCGTCTTTTGCACCAAAAATTGTTTCAAAGATTGATGAATATTCAGCAATCAGAGACTCTTTAACAATATTGGAATTTATTAAGGCCAAAAATAAGGATAACGAATGGCTACGGAGAGAAGACTGGATAGATAATTTACCAATTGAAGACTTTCAAGATGTTATTTATTTAGATTATAAAAAACAAAATTATTCTTCTGCAACTGATATTACAGGAGTTACTAACAGAAACTTGTCGGGAACTACAAAAAATCTTTATAGAGGCTCTGTACAAGATTACAGTTTCTCGTTCAAACGCAATATCGGTCTAGGTAGTACCTATCTGAATCCTCAGGAAAAAAGAATTTTTTGGAATGCTGCCTTTAAGGGTTATGAAACCTTTAAAAAAATGCATGGAAGATTTCCTAGAACTGAAGAACCTTATGGATCATGGGCTAAGAAGCAGAGAAAAGCGGAATTAGATGAAATACAAATTCAGAAATTACTTGCTCTTAATCCCTATTTTTTTGATAGAAATAAATCTGAAGCAATGATAGATTTTCTAAAGAAAAACTACAATTCTAAATTTAAGAAAGTAAAAAATATCAAACAATATTTTCGACGAAAGTATATTCTTGGAACCCTTACACAAAAAGAATTCGAAAATTTGCTTGAGATTGATGATGGATTTTTCTTCATCAACACTAACTAGGATTTGCTTCTTTCTTTTTTAAATATTATCAGTAAAAAACCCGATTGCACTATTTAGCCCACTCCTGCACTATTTAGCCCACAACCTCTTGATAATGTAAGTTTTAACATTGGTTTTAAAGACTTTTGTATCTAAATCAAACATTTTCAAAGATGAAAAACAAAAAGACTCAATTGTCTATTTTGGCAATAATGTTTTCTGCTACATTATTTGGCCAGGTCGGAATCAACACTACAGATCCGCAAGTAACGTTAGATGTTCAAGGAAAACCTTCGGATTCAAAATCTTTAGATGGAGTATTACTGCCGAGACTTACTGCCTCTGAACTCAAACAAAAAATTTACAGCACCAATCATAAAGGTACTTTAATTTATGTTACGGAATCGTTTTCAAATCAAGCTGATGCAACAGGTCAGGTAGAGTTAGTTAACAATCCAGGAACTTACCAATTCGATGGCACAAAATGGCAATCTTATT
This sequence comes from Epilithonimonas sp., assembly GCF_056329745.1. Lineage (NCBI taxonomy): Bacteria > Pseudomonadati > Bacteroidota > Flavobacteriia > Flavobacteriales > Weeksellaceae > Epilithonimonas > Epilithonimonas sp. Next base: position 183,985 of record NZ_JBWEYV010000003.1, read on the forward strand.
CTTTAGAAGAAAAAGACACATTGGCAACGGTAATGCAGCGAGGTAACTTCGCACCAAAAGCAATCGCTTTCGAAACGACAGAAAATCCAACTTCACTTTATTACAAATCTGGTAATTTTTGGATTTCTGACAAATTCAATGCTAACAATGCTACAGGTACTGATAACAATTCAGTTGGTCTCGGGACTGGTGAAAAATTTACAACTGCTTCTCGAAATAATTTATTTGGTACAAACGCAGGCAATTATCTCGCAACTGGTACTGGTAACTCATTCTTCGGATATAACGCTGGATATTCGAATAATGGAGATAATAATGTAGCAATTGGTAGAGCTGCTGGACAAGGGATTGTTGATGGTGTTAACACTACTGGATCAACAACTATTGGCGCATATTCAGGATTTAAAAATGAAGGAAGCAATCTTACAGCTGTTGGAGGCTATGCAAGCTACAATAATGGAAAGAACGCAAAATATAACTCATCTCTTGGCTCCCTGGCATTGTATAATAATACAACATCCTCATATACAACAAGTATAGGATCAGCTTCGCTTTACAAATTAAAAGAAGGGCTTAATAATACTGCTGTTGGTTATTCTTCTGGTGGAAATATTGAAAGGGGAAGCTTTAACGTATTTTTTGGAAGCCATATTAACTATAAGGCAGGTTCAGTCAATATATCTGGAAATAAAAACATTTACATTGGACACAGTTCCGCAGGAGGGATTATTGGTGATAACAATCTTTTTATTGGAACAGGAGCTGGTTTTGCGCCTGGAACAGGCACGATGGCGACAATCAATAATAGATTGATTATTCATAACAATGTAAAATTTACAGATGCAGGGGGATCAGATGGTACAGCACCAACCATTGATGCGACTGGAGAAAATAACAGTATTATAAATGGTCTTATCATAGGTGATTTTGCCGATAGATGGGTAAGGTTTAATGGTAAGTTCCAAATTAATCCAACCTACATATCCTCGGCTACAGCAGATTATAGTTCTGTTTTACTTCAAAATCCAACTAATGGCGATATTGGTGTTAGTACTCTATCTAATGTAATTACTAATGCAGGAATAGTCTTGGTTCCGGCTCCTCCAACATCTGGCAATTATGTATTAGAATCCCAAAATGGAACTATGACTTGGGTTGCTAAATAATCGGTACAAAATGAAAAAATTCAACACAACAATTCTATTATTAGCCACTACTTTAGCCTTTGCCCAGCTAACGCATGTTGACGATGATACCGTTCTAGCAGTAGCTAATAACGGTCTTCTATACAATGCAGGTAGTTTTGAAACCACCGGATCTGGTAGGGCAGAAATATGGGGGAATGTTATGATGGTTGCAAAATCAGGTGATGATTATCTTAATTCTCTTTCTGCAAACAATAATATTTTTTTGCGTTTAAATGATTCGTCTTCTTGGAATACATCTACTTACGGTCAATTGTATATCAGAGGCTTTTCACAGGGTAATATCACGGCATTAGTCGCCAAAGAATTTGCTAGCAATAAACATGGAGATTACCAACAGCTGGCATTACCATTTTTTGGGAAATCATTTTCATCCCTTCAAAATGAATTTTCTACAACATTAAGTAACCAACGCTGGTCAAAAATGGAAGTTCTTCGATGGAATAATGCAAAGATTAGATTTGACGGCTCAATAATTCCTTCTGGAAATATAACATCTAATTCTACGCCTGGTATTTCTATTAATTTATCCGATAAAACAACTTTAGGTGATAGATTAAGTTATTATGCAGTTGGTACAGCAGGTGGTCTAAATCCTGAGCAGCCGGCGGTAATTTCCGGTATTCCATATACTGATGGTTTGGAGATCGAACTAAAACAAGATAATATCAATTTTGGTACTTCTGGTTCTTCAACCAATATATACCGAGAAAAATACAACACCTATCTGAGTGATATTTTTGAATTTTCTAATCCTTGGGAAAATAGCTTTGCGAAGAATGTGTATCAATTTGCCAATCCATTCTTAACAAATATTGACCTTTCTCTTATTGGAATCAACGAAGCTTTGGGAGATGGGAATAACATTACAAATATCTGGGGAATTTCCGTTAATCCAAATTCTGTTAAGTTTAGTTCAACAGCCGGAACTTCCAGTTCTTACTCAGCAAACCAAATTATCAGCTTTGACGAAAATTTACGTCCAGTCGGCAATATTGATGCTCTTATTATCAAACCGTTGGGAACCTTTAAAATCAAGTTAAGAGACAACACTTTGCAAAATTTGAAATTTGATGATTTGAGGCGTTTTGCTAGCACTCCTAGATCAGAAGATACCAACTATTCTGTCAATGCAGCAAGGCGATCTGGTACTACATTGAAACAATTAGAAGTAATTCTTTTGGATGCTCAGAACAACCAAATCGGAGAAACATATTTTGTTGTCGGAGATTTTCAAACAGGAGAAATTAAAGATCCTCTAAAATCAGTTCAGGCCGTGGCAACGCCAGCTAATCTGCTCAGTACTTCTGAGGAAACTAGCGAAGGTGAGATTGATCAAAATGCAGCTTCAAAGTATAGATTATATATTAATGAGGTAAACGAATCTTACAAAGGAAAACCTGTAAGATTAGCAGTATTTGCCGGAAAAAAAATAAAATTTAGAGTTAGAGAAAATTCTAAACTGGTTAGTTCTTTGAGTAATGGTGAAAGTTTTTATTTTAAAAACCAGAATGGAGAAATCAAAAAAATTACTCCAGGTGACCAGATTTCAATCGATTCTCATAATTACGATCTGTATTACGGATTTCCGGATAAAACATTAAGTGTAAGCACTTCAAAAATCAGCCGAACAGTTGTCACACTTGATAGATCTCGAGATAAGTATGTTGTTCTTTTTGATCCGCTTTGGAAAAACGCTCAGGTCAATGTGTATGATCTGTCTGGAAAACTTCTAATCCACAAATCCCAAATAAATACTAACACTCCTTTTGTCATTGAAATTGGCAAAGACAACCGAGTTCTTATTGTCAATGTTCAAAATGAAGATGGCCAAATTATTAATTCAAAAATTATAAACTAAAATGAAACACTCAATTATTCCAACATTAATGTTTTTACTTTTTATATTATCAACTAAACTTAATGCTCAATCTACAGTACATATGGAAAATATGCCAGCAGCAGCACCGCCACCACCAAGCAGTTCAGCATTTGGTGCTGACGGTCCAGGGGCGCCATCAGATACACCTGCTAGTAACATTGATTCTTATATCTATTACGCTTTGGGTATTGGTGCTTTGATCGTGGTGAAATATAGAAAAAAGATTTTTCAGCTACCAAATGCAGAAGACAAAAATGAAGATCACTCCGATGATTATTAACAACTAGCCTGACTATTCAGGCTATTATATTTTAAATCTTAAAAAAATCATATGAAAAGAAACTTAATTAAAAGAAACAATATAAAAGAAAAACTCTTTTGGCTCCTTGCAGTTATATTCTTCACGGTAATTCTATGTGGAATTTTTTTCTTTTTTGTCAATCCTATACAAGATCAGTCTGAACTGCTGACAACAATATGGCTTACCTCAATTTCACTATTTATAATTTCTGTGGCGCAAGCTCTGTATTTAAAAAATGATTATTAGCCTCCTAAATATTATAATATGTAGCATAATTACTATTCTTTTTGTCTGGTTGACATTCCAGGCAATGTTTCCTAATTTTTATGTTTTTCTGAATATAAGTGATGCATCACTTAAAAAAATTGGCAGGAAGATAACGTTGGAGATCATTGCGATCAAATTTGGATCAATACTCCTATCCTTTATTCTATTAAATATTTTATTGAATATTCTATTTTCAGAAAACAGTTGGTGGATTAGTCCTTTCAAAATAAAAATATACAATTTTTCGCAGATCATTTTTTTCTTTCTGCACTTAACTACCTCTATAATTCTTTACACCAGAATCAAAACAAAACTTAAAACAAAACTGAGAGATGCAAATAAAATTTAAAACCCTCACGATCTTGCTTCTGCTATTTATCAATTTTTTACCTGCACAATTTCGGGATCAATTTGTAAAATGGAAGATTGGTGCAAGCTATTCCAAAGGATTTGTTGATAAAATTTCGTTTGATCAATATAATGCAACATTGGCTGTAGCTGTGGCTATTGATGAAAATGATGTATATGACTCCGCTTCACTGTACTACGAGCCATACGGTACATATTCTTTCTTAGAACAAAGTCCATTTTCCAATATATCATTTCAAGTATTTTCCGCTGGGTTGAATTTGAAAAAGCACATTAACGATCATAATTATAAAAAGACTTTTTATGTGTATGCCGGACCCGAAGTTTCTATAATACGCTTCAAACAAACATTTGCAAATAAAAACTATAAGTATATAATGTTAAAACCTGACTATCTTATTAATATAGGTATTGGAGCATTCATAAGTTCAAATATTGAATTGTTTGCCCAGTACAAAGTTGGCTTAACTAAAATTTACCCAATAACATCACTCAATGATAATTATCGATTACAAGCGATCACATTAGGATTTAAAATAGCATTTAACGAAAACTGGTGGTTCCGAGGAAAATAATCATTGATTGATAAATGCAACAATTCTGTGAATAAGTTTTTCTAGTTCCTGCTTCGCTAGAGCTTCATCAGCTTCTGTTACTCGTTGTTTTCCTGTTCCGGAAATGTTTTCCGCCAGTTTATTAGCCAGTTTAGTGTGTGCAGATTTATTATTTGGATACATACTTCTTGCTAACACAGCATTTTTAATGATTGGATTTTCTTCTAAGAATTCTTTGAGTGTCATAATAACAAAAGTAATAAAAAAAATATAAAATAAATGTTTCATATATAAAATAAATGTTTTATATTTGTGTAAAGATATTTAATGATGAAAACAATAGAAATTACTTTTAAACCAACAAAAATAATAGATAAGAGAAACTGGGGTTCCACATTAGAAGTAGGGCAAATTCTTAAAGGTAATATGCAACTTTCAAATAGTTGTGTTTCATGGGAAGATATTAATGGTCAGCAATGGTCGTTTTGGGTTGGAGATACTGCGGAACTTGTAGAAATTCTAAGCAAAGGAGAAAATGCAGATTTGTATTTTTTCTTTTTAGAACTTAAAGAAAATCATGATTATTGGGGTTTGTGTATTGAAAGTGATATAAAAGATTTTTGTATAAGAAATAATATTCCTTTTAAAAATTAAAATAAAATATATCATAATGAGTAATAAATTTAAGGACAACACACTGACTACCCAATTAGAAAAAATTAGAAACTTGATTTCTAAAAGAGAAGAGATTTTTGAAGAGCGTTCAGACTCTTGGCAAGAATCAGAAAAAGGAGAATCTTATGAGTATAGGACACAAGAACTAGAAGGTATTGCTGATGATTTAGAAAATGTTATTGATTCTCTCCAATCCTGGAATGAAGATATTTAATTTAACAGACAATATGAGCGGGATAATACCCGCTTTTGATGGTAAAAATCTTAAAACACTATGACAAAATATAAAATTATAGATAGTAGTTCAAAAAAGCGAATTGGAAAAACAATCGAATTTAATAAATCGGTTTCAAGATTTTCTCAGAATGGATTGATGAAAGAATATTTTGTAAACATTGATTTCGAGGGTAGGGTTTATAGCGTTGAAATTGTTTCCCTGGGAAATGGTAAAAAAACTGCTTTTCTTATGAATCAAAGCAGCAATCACGGAAATGCTAATATTAGATTAACTCTAGAATCAATTTAATCTCAAATAACGCTGTAAAGTAATTAAACACAAAATTCTAACAATATGAAACGCTATTATTTTTACAAAAGAAATCAAAACTTTCGAGCAGAATATAAAGGTGATCTAATAGATTTTTCTCTTTCTGCACTTTACGCTACTAGAGAATTTTCTCAAAAACTTGGTAAAGAGATTTCTCAGTATCATTACTTTGATCAGCTGGAAATTTGTATTTCAACCAAAACACCAGGAATATATAAAGTAAATATTGATTCTGGGACAGATGGTTGCCACGGCCATTATGCAAAATCTCAAAAAGAATTACTGAAGGCATTTGCCGACTACACACTAATTTCTGAGCGAGAGTATTTTCGATTAAGAAAAATAGCGTTAAGATTAATTTTTAAGCACATTAATTTCTTCAACCAATATAATCCGGATATGGAAAGAAATTATTATTACCAAAATGATTATTCTAGGAATTTTTATGACTTAACTATAGTATCAACAAGCTACAAATATAATATTAAGAATTATTCTCAAGAGCAATTGGATTACATGGCTAAAGTAGATTTACCTTTAAATGATCTTAGGATTGATGAGTACTTCAAAATATTTATATCTAAAGATCCAAGCTACAAGACTAACACATTTAGCATTGAATCCTCTCATTTTAATCCTAATTATAAATCTCAAGAAGAATTTTTATCAGGAAACTTTCTTAGCAATAAAATTCAGACAAAAGAAATTAAAGATTTTCAATTTTCACGTTTGAAAAGACAAATAGCGGAAGTTTTGATAGAAAGATCAAGTCTAGATATTTCTTCAATCTTGGCAAAACAAAATCATAACATAACTATTCTAGATATTTAAACCTCAAATAACAATATTATGGAAAATTTATTAACTCTCCCAATCAATGAACATAGAGAAAAATCCAACTACAGAGCATATATTCATTGGATTTCCTACGTAAGACCTATTATAATAATTGCAATTATCTCTCCTTGGGCTTTACTAGCACTATTAACGAAATATTTCGCAATAGCAGGATTTCTCGCATTAATAGTTTTTAGTACAGGTATTATGAAGATTTTAAGAAATAGATCTGTCAACATATTACTCTCAAACAACTACCTAACATTAATTACTGGCGTACTTGGCAGAAAAACAATTGATATTCCATTAAACAAACTTGAAGGTATTGTTCTGTATCAAAGTTCATTTGGTAGGATAATGGGCTATGGAACGCTTACAGTAACAACAGGTCAAGTATCCACAAGTTATAAAATATCAAATCCTGACCAATTAAGAATACAAATCTTAAAGAATAAAGAAGGACAACATTAATTAAAAAATATATTCTATAACATAAGATGTTACAAAATATATAGACAGTATAGTAATTATTAATGTAAATGTTAACTGTTTTTTGTTTTTTCTCACTTGCGGAAACTTTATCAAATTGTATAAATTGATGACTCCTGCGATAATCCAAAGTAAAAAGAAAAAAGTATCTAAAGTAATTTTTGTCATGTCTAAAAATAAAAATATTATCAATAATAAAATCAAAAAATCAATCAAAATGAAAAATCTATTTCTTGTAAGTATAATTTTACTTTCTGCAACCCCTAAGATTTCAGCCCAACTAGCGGTAACATCTGTCCAAAATAACCAAACTGAATTGGTGATTAATGATTCCATTCATGTCAAAAAGGGATCACTCATACAAATAAACTTGCCTGCCGGAAAAGATTTTGTCTTTCTCAAGCAAAAGAAATCAGGTTTAAACGCCAAACTACTTGGTCGATTAGCAGATGTGGCAGGAACCGGTGCCGCAGCGGTTGGTATAGGTTCTGGAAATATTAAGACTTTATCAGGTGCTGTAAAAGTGATGAATACAGCTCGTGCTGTTCAATATGGTTCTGATGCTTTAGATAAAATTCAGGATCTACCAATATCCAATGATGCTAAAAAAATAGCAGGTACAAAAATGGAAATTCTTGATTGGGAATTTACAGAAGACGGTTACGTCCTTACTGCTAAATCAGATAAAAAGAAATATGAAATTTATTTACAAGGTGCAGCTATATCTGGTGAAATAAAACTAAAATAAATAACCAATACTACCTTATGAAAATCCTAAATGCATTTGATATTAAAATTATAGCATTGATATCAATGATTATTGATCATGTTGGATACATGTTCTTTCCTGATCTCTTATATCTCCGATTAATTGGGCGAATGGCATTTATATTATATGCATTTATGTTAGTTGAAGGTTTTTTTCATTCCCATGATTTGAAAAAATATGTAAAAAATCTTTTAATATGGGCAGTAATATCAGAAGTTCCATTTGATTTAGCAATTCATAATGTTTGGTTCTACCCAGCTGAACAAAACATTTTCTTTTCTTTGGCTATTGGTTTAATAGGGGTTCTTTTCTTAGATAAATTTAAAAAATCTCAACTAAAAGTATTACTAATAATAGTCGCAAGTATAGTCTGTTCAATATTATTAAAAGTAGATTACTCTTGGTACGGCATTTCCCTAATCTTTCTTTTTTATTTTTTACGCAATCGGCATCCATACGATTTTATGTCTATTCAAGTTTTGAATATTATAGTATCTGTCGGTAAACTAAAACTTCAATTGTTTTCTTTTCTTGGGTTTATCCCTATTGCGTTATATAACGGAAAAAAAGGCAGAAAAACTGGAAAAATATATTATTCATTCTACGCAGCACATCTAGCTCTTTTGGCATTTGTAAGGCATTTTAGTTTTAAATAATCTTAAATTTTATGATTGATAATCTTATTGAGGAGTTAAATCGATTACCAGATAATAAAACCAGAAATGAGTATTTAGCATCTATCCAAAAAGATGAGCTTCTTGAAAGGCATAGTTTGAAACGCATTGCGTGTAATGTTTTGATTGATGATGATTTTATCAATCAATATTATAAAGAAGATTTAACTAGTAAATTAAAAAAAACTTTTAAATGGATAAAAGTAAAGCTATGGAAATATTTGTTCCTTCAGATCTATTTAAAAAAATGAAAATAGGAAATCAATGCAATAATATAGAAAATGGTTTCATTAATAAGTCGTTTTTTTTTCAAAACAAAGAAATAGTTATTATTGGAGGTATTTCATCAAAAATTTGGGGATACCATGTTGTTGACATTGAAAATTATAAAGAAGATATCGAACCATTATTTTACATACATCACAGAGACCAGGTAAAAAAAGGAAAAAGAGAAATCGGATATAAATATCAAAAAACTAGATTTGGTTCACGGACTGTGATCTTTGTTGGCTCGCAAATAAACATTATGGCTGCTGATAATGAAGTACAATTAGAATTGTTTTAAAAAATTATATTATCTATTTCTCTTTCTGCAACATCAATAAGTTACTACCACATAAAAAACGGTTAAAATTTAACACAACAAAAAGTAACACAAAATTGTCATACCAATTTTTTTTCTATATTTGTATTACTTAAATGTATTACTTATGAAAATAAAACAAAATTCGTCAGTTTTTTCCGTAAGGATTGATACTGATATTTTAGAAGCTTTTGATTTGCTTATTGGAAAAAATGAAAATTCAAGAAGTGGATTAATCAAAGATTTGATGTTGCAAGAAATTATCAAAACATCAAAAGAATTGGAAAAAATTCCGTTTGAAATTATTCCAATATCAAAAAATGAAAAAAACCTTGGGTATAAACGAACATTCTTTAATCGAGAAGATGCGGAATTTGTATTTGATGGAAAATGGATGATTTTAATGGAAGAGGATAAACGATTCAATAGATTGAAGGCTCCAACAGCAGAACAAAGGGAAAATGAGATTAATGACTATCTTCTAACTGGTGTAAAATACGAGATACAACAATCTAATATAGTAATATACTCAATTTTTGATTTTAGCGAAGATCGAAATGATTCAAATAAACCTATAATCTTAATGGGCAAATCAGCTTATATGTATAATAAGCTTACAGATATTTTCGAAGAGTGTACTAATTATGATTTTTTTGAAATTTAAAATATGATATATGGCATTAGAAACAAAAATCAAAGAGGTTCAAGAGCAGGAGAGACTTCCTGCTTTATATTCAAATGAGAATAGGGCAAAAATAATTTATGTGACTAGATTATTGGGTAATAAATTAGAAGGAGTCTGCCTGCATCCAAAAGATTGTTTTGGAATATATTCAGTTACCTGGTCTGCACAAGAATTTACTAGAATGGGTAAAGGTTCAGAATTGACTTTTAAATTTACTCAAGAATGAAAATAACTACGAGTCATAAAATGTCATTGAAGATCATTGATTTGATTAAAAATGAAAAGAATGATTGTTTTAAAATAAGATCAAAATCTAGCGCAGGAAATGTCGAATTTGGACAAAAAAAAGGCAAAGGAGAAGATAGTAAAGTGGTTTCCAAGATCAATGGAAAGGATGGAGGTATCGATTGTGTGATACCTCCAAATGTGAGAATATATGGATTCAAAAAGGTTATTAAAGTAAGCAAATCTATTATCGATCAAGCTAAGCTAATCAATTTTGATTCTATTATAGAATATATTAATAAGGACGAACTAATGATTGATCCCTTTATAGTTCTACTTGAAAATGATAAGGAAGGATTCATAAGTTATAGTAGAAATAGTGATGACATCACCTATTTACGTTGGAAAAATTTAGATCAATTTGTTGATAGTGATGACCGTAGTGAATTAATTACCAATTGCTTTTCCTTCACAACTAAGTCATTTTTCATTGATGAACCTATTGATAATCATTTTGCAATTAAATTATTGATTTACTTAAGATATGGTGAAATCAATGAAAAATTTATTCCTTCAAAAGAAAAAAGGAAAATAAGTAATTTGACAACATTTGTAAATAATTCTACCCTGAATATTACCTATGCAAATTCTTTATGGAAAACTAATATTAGATGTGGGGAATTTGCTGTTAGAGGTCATTTCAGAATGCAGCCAATAGGCGCAGGAAGGTCTGAAAGAAAATTAATCTGGATTGAAGAATTCACAAAAAATGGATATAATCTGAAAGCTGGTAAAACAAGATCCTTTCCGGATAACTTTAAGTAATACAAATTTTAATAATGATGAAAACTAAGTTGTTTATACTTTCAATATTTTTTATTTCTGCAACTCATGCTTTTGCACAAATAAAAGCAAAGGTTATAAGTATTTCGGATGGTGATACAGTAACGGTTTTACTTGAAGGAAACATCCAAAAGAAATTGAGATTTGCAGAAGTTGATTGTCCAGAGTCCGGGCAGCCCTTTGGAAAAAATGCAAAGCAATTTACTTCAGATCAGATTTTTGGAAAATGGATAGTTTTTTATGAAACCGATATAGATCGTTATGGTAGAACCATTGCAAAAGTTTACTACGATTCCGGGAAATATATTTCTGAACAATTAATTCGTGTTGGGCTTGGTTGGTGGTATTATCAGTATTCAGATAATAAAGCCTTGGGAAAATTACAAGATTCCGCAAAGGCTGCCCAAATTGGTCTGTGGCAGGATAAAAATGCTATTTCTCCTTATGAATGGCGAAAACTAAAAAAATATTAATCTCGTAAAACGATAATATGAAAGTAGTAAAAGAAACTTTAGACAAAGTTCAAATTGAATTCAATAAAAATGAATACTATGCAATTAAAAATTGGTTAGTTGGAAAAGAAGCGGGAGAAATTGATTTGAATGATAGGGATGCTTTGGAAAACTTTATTTCTATGGAAAATTTTTTAAATCCAAATGATGAAATAAAAACCCAAACAAAAGAATTACAACAAGGGGAGTAGGTGTCCATCATCACAGAACTTAAAAATAAGCGGGATAATACCCGCTTTTGGTGGTGAAAATCTTAAAATACTTTGATATGGAAAATATAAGAACTACTTTGTTTACAGTTAATATTGGATTTAAACCATTTAATGATGAACAACATTTAAACAATTTTTTAAAATATTTATTTTCTAAATCACAAAAACATAAGCTAAATGAATTTACTGAATTAAATTTTGCGTTAACTGATTTTTCAGAACAAATTCAAAGTAGTTTCAATCCAACAGAAGAACATTATCAAAAATTCAATACCTTTATTTTTAATAATTATTCTTACAAAAGTTTATTAAATTCATTGTGGTATATTGCATTTTTTGTTGAGTATAACAACAAATTATATACAAATTTATTAGAGCCAGATGAAAACGATGTTAGTTTATTAAACTTGACATGGGATCAAAGTATGCTTAATGAATACTTAGAAAATAGTGGAAGAAAAGAAAATGAATTTATTGAAATTCTAAATGACATTATTGCCCCTTATGAACCATATAGCAAAGGAAACATAATTTTACTTGATGATATGATTGATAATAAAAACCCCGAATTAGATATCATTCAAGGTTTAATATTTTCAGAACTACGTTGGAAATATGAAAGCTTTTTTAAGGAAAAAAATATTTCAGAATTGATTTATATATCTCATCTTGACCAACGAGATAGTTTTTATCATATACATTTTCTAATGAATTCACCTACTAAATAATCTCAAATAACTATGCTATGACAATTAATTCACTCATTAACATATTAGAACTACTTAAATCTTCCACCGATATTATGGGTGATGAAGATATAGTAATATCAATTAACGGAACAAAATATGAAATTAGAGCAGTAGAGCCTGATAATGAAACCTCTGATGTTTTGATAGAACTTGGAACCGAAGTGTAAATTTAATCTCAAAATACGATGATAAAAACTAATTTTTTACAAGTAGAATTAAATAGCACTAACGTAATAATTGGCGGAATGATACTCATTGCATTAATTGGGGGAGTTTTAGGATTTGTTTTTAGAAATAATGAAAATTTCTTCAAGCGTGCTGAAAAAATACTTCTATATATTATTGCGGAAGCGATTATTATAGGGGTTGTAATTCTTTTTTCTATTTAATCTCAAAATATTATGGACAATAAAAAATATCAAATGATTAATCAACATTCAAATCCAAAAATTGGAAATGGAAAGGAGATTGTTTTTACTGAGGAGATGAAAAAAGAAGTTGACAAAGCTTTATTAGAGGATAAATCGCAATTTAAAGATGCGTTTGAAACAATATCGAGGATAGCAACTAAAGGTAAAAAAAAATAATTATGGATTTAGATGGTAGAAAAAACAATATTTACTTTGACAAAGATGGAAAGCAAATCTTAGTTGGAGATTTACTTCAAATTTATCATTGTGGAGTTGGAAAACGGACTCATTATTTGTATCACGTTGTTGTCTTGGAAAACACTCCAGATTTTCCCGTTCTTGCGGCTCGCTCTTACTTAAATGAGAAACCTCATTACAGAATGTACACTGTTTGTGATAATGAAAATAGGATCTATAAAGCTGCAAGAATCTTAAATGAAAAAGATTTTAAAACAAAAAGATTAAAAATAGATATTACAACAACTTCTAATTAATCTCAAATTACTATGGAAACTACACAAATAATAGTTGGAATTTTACTTTTTATTCCTCTGATTTTAGCAATAATTTATTTGTCTAAAATCTTTAAAACGCCCAATTCTAAATTGAATTATATAATAATGAAATATAGATTGAAAACATATAGTGCGGAAGATTTAGATAATTTACTTAAAGAAAGTGGTTCTACAGTTCCCGAACGTGATAAGGTAATTATCAGACAATTATTGAAAGATGAATATTCACTTTAATTAATCTCATAAAACGATGGAATATTTCAATTTTAATAAACTTATTTTTAAGTTAGAGCAGAACAAAAATATTGAATTTGTTCAAATACAATCTAAACCTAACCCTAATTATTCTCAAGTATATGTTATCATTTCTCAATCTAATATGAACAAGGTTTATATGAAATTCGTACCGAAAAAATTGTCATTTAATATACAGGTTGTTAAAATATTTTTAGGCAATGTTTTTCAGTTTAGTAGTGACAACGATTATAAGAATTCTGATATTGATTTTATTGTTGAGAATATTGATAAAACTATATCAAATTTGATGATTAATGAATCTGTAAATCTATGTACTGGAGAAGGACATATTGATTATTTAGAAATGTTAAGTGAACACATTAGAATTATTGAATTAGAGCTAGCTAGAAAAAGAATATAAATCTCAAAATACTGTTTAATGCACAATTATCGTAAACAAATAAAAAGACAAAAATTTAAAAATGAATTTAAAACAATTATTCATTTAGATCTTCCATATCCTGATAAAGATGAAATTACAAACGATGAGTGGAAAAAAATAATATATTGGAAAGAAGGTGATGGTATTTATTGTTTTGATTTTTTACAGGGGGGAGATAAATTCATTACTGGAGATTTCATTGATTTGTCTTTTTTGGGAAACCTTGTTGGAGATGTTCTAGAAAGAGATTTTCAAAAAGATTGGAAAACCCAAAAAGTTAAAATTGTTGAGAGACAATTTTTTTACAACATCGTAGACTATGATGATGATGGCGAGGAGTTTTATCCAGATTCGTCTCCCGTCCCGGTCATATTTTATAAAATACTGCCAGTTATAGAGGAAGAAGATTAATAGTTAATCTCAAATAACGATACGATGACAGTAAAATTTCATTTTGCGTGGATTCCTATTATTGTTTATACTTGGAGGCCGCGAGGGACTAAAGCATTAATTTGGTTACAGAAATACCAAACACAGAATGGCAGAAAATCTTGTACAAAACTTGGATTTTTCTCTTATGAATTAATTTAGAAAATGTCAAAATAAACTCAAATGGAAATTCTTTATTCATTAACTGATAGATTTACATTGATTACTTTATGTATTGTTGCTATATGTTATTACTATATTGTATTCATATATTTAAAATATGTAAGGGGAAATGAATCTCAAAAATTTCTTGCTCAAAAGTATTTTTGGTTTTTTAGTATGGGTCTGACTACAATCGGAATTTATTGTACTTTTATCGCATACATAGTATTATTACTTTTTGGAAATAAACCAATTAACAATCGCAGTTTAATTTACATTTATTTGACAATTATTATAGTTCCAATAATTCATCAATTGTTATTGAGAATGTACATTAAGTGGAGCAATTCTTAAAATTCGAATACTTTAGAATAAGCTGTTTATTTTTACAAATAGTAAATTGGTTTTACCAGGATATCCAAAAAAGAATTTAAAAAAATGAAGTAAAATCAAAAATCATGATAATGAAAACCATATTGTTTACACTTTCAATATTTTTTCTTTCTGCAACTCCTGCTTTTTGCAAAAGTAAAAACAAAGGCTGCCCAAATTGGTCTGTGGCAGGATAAAAATGCTATTTCTCCTTATATGAGTGGCACCAACAAACATAAAAATTAAAAATTTATATTATGGAAATTTCAAAAATTGACGAGCAAATTAAAGCACTCCAAAAAAGAAAAAAGGAAGCAGAAAAAAAGCAGGAGGAAAAATTTAAAAATGACTTCCTTAAAAAAGTGATTGGAAAAGATTTTGAAAAAATAAGCACAATTTTAAAATCAAATCCAGAAGCAAAGTTTGAATTATATGTAAATGGCAAACCATTTAAAGAATATAATTTCAACGATGATGAAATAGTTGAAAATAAAGAGTCATTAATACATATCAAAGCCTCTGATAAAATTAAAGCAAGTAAAAAAAGGAAAATTAATAATAACAAAAAAACTAAATAATTTAATAAGATGGAATACAATGATTTAAGAAAGGAAATAGTAGATTTTGTAGACACCGAGTTATCTAAACTTGAATTGTTTGATAATCTTGCATATGATAACGGGATAGTTAATATTTTGAATGGTGATGTTTTTATTGAATTTGTAGTTGGGGAATCAAAATATGGTATAGTTTCTGTAAAAATGGGATACAATGTGTATAATGGACACATTGCGGAGTTGCGTTTGGATAAGATACTTCCTCCTTTGGTTAGCGATATTTCTGAATCCGTTTTCTTTCATAATGTAGAAGAAGAGATAAATAGCCAAATTTTTTCTTTGTTACTTAACATGTTTTTTATTGCAGATAGAACAAAAGACTTATTGTTAAAAAATATTAAGCCCAATTAAAAATGGGCTTTAACTTTAATAAGTTGGTTTAGATCTGTTGTATATCTTGGAGATAAATTTTTCTGCGCCATCTTCCAGGTTGTTTGCACATCCATTGAAGCAAGTTTTACTTTAAAAGATCTATTGTATCTTCAGGAAAATCTAATGTAGCAATTTCAAATATTTTTACCTTGTACTTTATAAATGCATATAATAAAAAAATATCCTATAGAAATTACAGGATATTTTGCTTTCTCTTTTTGGCCAAATCTAACCAGGCTTATCTGTTTCTTTATTACCACTACCCAAAAGTAAAATTTCTTCGACTCGGATCTCAGTAAGGTACTTTTTAGCCCCATCTTTGTCTTCGTAATTACGATAGGTGATTTTACCTTCGATTGCTATTTCTTGCCCTTTAACGACATACTTCTGCATGATTTCAGCAGTTTTGCCATACGCAACAAGATTATGCCATTGCGTTTCTTCTACTTTCTCATTTGCTGAGTTTGTGTAAAAATCACTTGTTGCTAGTGTTACCGATGATTTTTGTGTACCATTTTCAAAAGTGAATAATTCAACTTCCTTTCCGGTTCTTCCAATTAATGTTACTTTATTTCTTAAAGACATAATATATAAATTTTAATTAACGTTTCATTTTAAATTTTGTTTCTGCTTCTTGAGGTTCAACTGTCACCGCAATAATTTCCTTGTTCTGTTTAAACAATTGATTATTCTCTTCCGATCTATCTTTGATATTATCAATACCTTCATTTTTTTTCTGCAGCTCATATTTTTCGATCTTATACTTTTCAATCAGTTCATATCTCTCGTCTGGGAGATTCTCTATTCTGGATTGGATATCGGCAACTTTATCATCAGTAAATTTGGTCTGATTTTCAATTTCTTCAACATTTACACCTTTAGAAGCTAAATCTATAATAACCTCCTTAACGAATTCTTTAGCAGCATCAACTCTACGTTGATAGTTTGGGAGCTGACTTTTCCAATAATCAGAGTTACTATCCCCATTATTAGAATATCCTACAATTCTTGCATACTGCTGTTCCTCACGTCTTACTTCTTCGTTGTACTTATTAAAAGTCTCGAATTTTCTTAGTACAAAGGCCTGATCTGCTAGCAATTTAGATTTCTCAACTTCCAATTTCTTGTTTAAGAGTTCTATTTCAATGTTTGCCCTCGTCTCCGGATTCGTTATGATCGCAGTTTTAAGCTCATGAGTATCTATATCCGAAATATCTAGGACATCTGCCCCTTTCTTCATTGCTTCCAAATATCTAGCTTGTTTAGCTTGTAACTTCTGAAGCATGAATACATCAATACTGTCATTAGTCAACATGAAATTCATTCGTACATTTTCATTTTCATTTCCTTGTCGCCAGGATCTACCTTCAACTTGTCGTAATGCTGTAAAATTATAAGGTAGGGAAAGTAGATATGTATCAGTTGTTTTCTCTTGCAAATTCATCCCTTCCTGAATTGCTTCGGAACCGATCACTACTTTAACTTTTCCGTCATTGAAATCATCTTGAATTTTCAACCTATTAGGTTTTGTAGTAGATCCGGTTATTATTCCTATTTCTTCTGGTTTGAAGCCAATCTCTTTTATCAGGTATTCTTTTAGTTTTGGAAACTCAGAGACAGCTAACTCAGAATAGATAATTTGCCCAGCATTCGGAATATCTTTTTTATTTTGAGCAATAAGATCCATCGTTTCTTTTAATTTTTCAGAATTTTTTACAAATTCAATAGACGAAGGCATTTCCCCTTCATAAAATGGAGATAAATATGGTGAGATAGCAATTAGCCTGGCATTTAAAATATGTGTTAAAATAGCCCCTTTCTGGCTTTCATTAAAGCTTTCATTAAGTAGATCATATTGTTCCTTTGTCAAATCACTCTGTTCAATTTTGTATTCTTTATTGATTTTGTTGGGACGAACGAGTTCCGGATTATCATCTTCTCCCTTTATATCAATAAATTCAGAAAGTAGCTGTTGGAATAAAGTGTTGTTTTTGAACCTCCGTACATTAGACTTGAATTTAACATCACCCTTCGCATCGATCTCCATATCATTGTCCGCCTCCATAAAGGTTTCAAAGAATGTATTCACATTGAAATAGCCTTTTTCTTCTAGTCGCTTATTAGCAATAAGGGAAAGTATTGAATAGTATTCGAGTGGTTTGTTGGTGAAAGGTGTTGCGGAAAGTAAAGTAATGTTACGGCCATCGTGCTTATCCTGGATATACTGAGCAGCCATCCAGGTGTTTATTCCTAATTTTGAAGTTTGTTGATTCTGATTTCTAAAATCTGAAGAAAATCTTCTGTCTTCTATTTTAACTTTTCCAACAATGTGATTTGCGTTGTGAACTTCATCAAAAGTCAAGTGATCAAATTTAAAATCTTCCCAATCATAAATTTTTCCAGACTTCATTTTCCCCTCAATTTCTTTTTCTTTCTGCAATTCCTTTTGAGTATCTCTCTCAGTATTCGTAACACTCTTTAATTCACTCGCTGAGATATAATTGAATTTGGATGCTAAATGCTCTGTTACTTCTTTTGAAAATCCAATATTGTTGAATCCTTCGTATGTAACCAATGTTATCTCTCCGTCTTTATTGTCAAACTTAGAAAGATCATAATCTTTACCTAAATTTCCTAAAACGTTAACTTTTGCATTCGGAATAGTTTGATAAATAGTATCAACCCACTGTTTCAAAATACTTTCATTTGGAACGGCTATAAGAGGTCTTTTAGCGTTACCTCGTTCCATTGCTTCATGCATTGACAAAACGCCGGAAAGCGTTTTTCCAAATCCAACTTCGTGTGCTAATAGTCCAACCCCTTTAGTTGTTTGACGTCCAACACCAGCTTTTTGAACCTCCGTTAATTTAAGTGGCCCATCTTTGAAATTCTTGTGAATTTTTGAAAATAAAGGAAATTTTGAATAGTCTGGAACATGAATGTTATTATAGTCTCTATTAAAATCTTTAACAAATCTATTTCTTAGATCATCTGATAATTCTTCGCGCAAGAATTTTGAAAATAGATCATTAGCTGCTAATTTCCGTCTCTCCCTTACCAAGGCGTTGCGCTCTTTATCGCTACCTGTAACGGTTTCATTATCAACAAAACCTTTCACTTCCCAGGAAGATGAACCTTGAAAGGCATCATGTGGTAATTTGCTTACGAAATCTTTGAATTTTTCTGCAAGATTGTATTCAACTTCTTGCTTTGAGTAGCTTCTGGTAAACTGATTATAAAAATCTTTTTCAACTTTACCCAAATCAAACTTGTGAACAAACTCATGATTCGGACTGATAATAATTTCGTCCAAAGTTTTTGCTTTGGGAAGAACAGCTTCCAAAATCGCTTTTTGCTTTTCATATTGATTGGGTAAACCACCAATAGAAATTTTATCTGCAAAATCTATTTCTAATTGTGCAAGTTTAGCATATATGTTTCCTTCTGCATAATAAAAATCATGCATCCATTTTCCATCAATATAATTTGCGAACTGAGCGTTTTCTTTAGGATTATTTAAAGTTCCATCATACGAAGTATCTCGGAACGCTTTTAGCTCTGGTTGCGAAATATCTGTGCTATTCTGCAAAGAAGCATTAACTATTTCGTCATCTTTAGCAAACTGATACTTGAGAATTTTTTTACTTATCTCTGGTTTACTCTGTATTTCATATTCTTTTTTATCCTCACTTTTTGAATAGTTTTCGATAATTCTTTCAGAAGATTTCAAAAGTTTTTCTAAATCCTTTGTAGTATATGTATCAAGATTTTCAGATTGATTTTCAAATATTTTAATTTGCTTTTTTACAGCAGGTGTTTTGTATTTGACATCATCCAGAATCCTTAAAGCTTGTGATAATTTTTCTTTGATTGCTTCTAATGAATTCGATGGATTGATTTTAGTTTCTACAGGCTGATTTTTCTCTACATCACTAAGGGTTTCTGTATTTGTTTTAAATAAATCCTCAAAAAGGTTGCCTATTCTTTCGGTTTCTTTTTTGTTTTGTAGTTTTTGAATTTTCTTTAGAGCTTCGTCCAAATTTCCATCTACATATTCTTCCAATCTTCCAAACCTATTGCTTTTCTCTTTGGTTTCTCCTAAAATTTTTTCGGGATTAAGTTTGAAATAATTTGAAATATCAAGAGCTTGGTTCTGACTGTTTTTTTTAAGAATAATAATGTCTGTTCCTACTTGAGTACCAGAAAATGCCCCAACAGGCAAACGAAATGCATTTGAAACTTCGGCGTTGTTCAGTTTTTTTTGACGATTCAACCACCCTGAAGGAAGAACCATTGCTAAAGTTCCGTTTTCTTTAAGAACATCCAAACTCCTTTTAACGAAATAATCTTCGTATTTAGAAATATTAGGCTCTTCGCCTAATCCTTTGTAAAACCCTCTATGTTCACCATAAGGCGGATTTCCTATTACAAGGTCATATTGATCTTTGAAATCTCTAGGATTTGCCTTAATGCCGTTTTCATCGATAAATTCCGATTCGAAAGATCGCAAATTAATTTCGGCCTCAGGATGAAAAATTTTTGCTATTTTAGCCGTTGTGTCGTTGATTTCAAAGGCAGTTACAAAAGCTGAAATACCTAATTCTTTCGTAAGATTGAGAAAATTACCAGTTCCCACACTTGGCTCAAGAATCCTAATATTTTTTTGATTTTTAAAATTGTCTTGTATAAGATTGCGAATTGCATCAACAATTCTATCATTAGTGTAGTATTCATCAAGAATTCCTCTACCTTCTTTTGCAACTCCACCGCTCTTGTATTGGTTGCAAATATCTTTTAACTCTTCCGTAATTTGGAAGCTTTTAAAAAGTTCAATTTTGTTATCTGAAGAAACAAAAGTAATTTCGGAAACTGCTTTTTTAATATCTTCATTCGTTATCTTTTTCCCTTGTAAGTTGGAAAGTAAAACATCTAAATCATCATTATAAGTAGAATTTATTGTTCTATCGGATACAGTTCCCCCGGATAAGATTCCGCCCAAGGAATGTTCTCTCTCTCCATTTTTTCCAGCATCGTTCTGTTGTGAGTTGTCAATGGATCTTCTTCTTCGTCTTCCCAGATTGCTCCGCTCTGTGCTTGCAAGTCCATTTCCAGCATCATTGCTGCCCACTCCATGTCCTGTATCGTTATTTCCGACTTGGATGGGTTGGACTTTTTGCATATTCCCTCTAGTGTTCTCTCGAGATTCTCCTGGTTCCATTTGCTGAGTTTCGGAAATTCCTTTGGATTCAATTGTATTTTTGACATCTTCCTGATTTTTTGTAGTATTTAATATAGTATTATTTTGAGATATATCCTTTTTAGTTCGTAAATAATCATTCAGATCATTATTTTCATTTTCAGAAATATGATATGCAGCTCTAATATCTTTAATGTTTTTTTGAGAGAACGTACTTAATATTTTATTTGTTGCAAGATCGCCTGCTTTATCCCCATCAAGACATAAAAAAATCTTACCCTGGTAATCTTTATATTTTGAGAGAAAACTATCGACATTAGTAACAGAATTCAAAGAAACTAAAGTTCTACTATTTTTGTAGCCGTTTAGTTTTTGTAGTTCTAAGAATGACAGCATATCTGCCATCCCTTCAAAAACAACTATTTCATCTTTAGTTCCCTTAACCTCCGTTATATCTGCCTTTCCTATCTTTATTTTTGCTATCGGATTTCTAATTTCAAACCCACCAGAAACATTTTCAATACCTATTCCAAAATATTTTTTTCCTCCATTTTCGTAATGAATTTGTCTAGTATGGTTCTGAAGAATCTCATTGGAAATACCCCTTTGCTCAAAATATGATAACAGTTTTTCATTATTTGGAATTCCAGAATACTGAATTTTAATTTCTGAGAAAGTATTATTACCTTTCTTTTTAAATTCATTTTTTCTTTCTGCAATGTCCACTTTTTGTAAGTTTGAAAAATCAGCAAGGAAATCTAGTGCATCTTTCCATGATTTGTTTTCCAAAGCCATAACAGCTTTGATAAGTTTTCCACCTTGTCCAGTTTTAAAATCATAATATTGCGTTTCTGATACTGAAAATTTATTGTCTTCAGTTCTAAAATATGCATCACTTCCAGTTTTTTTTTCAAACTTTACTTTTCCTTGATGTTCGAGATAAAGAAAATAATCAAGTACCGATAATCGGCTTGTTATTTCTGCGATTTCTTCCTCAGTATATTTCATAATTATTTCGTGTGTTTTTTAGCGTATTCGTTAAACTTAAAAATGTCTTCTGCTTCCTTATCCCATTTATCTCTCGGTATAAGTTGCATTGTTACAAAAACATCTTTTGATTTATTGTAAGAATCAATACGCTCAATTCTTCCTTTATAATCTTTTTCAACATGTTTATACAAAGAATATGGAAGAATTGTATCAGTCACATTTACATAATATCTTGCTAAACCTTCATTATTCTTAATTTCAAAACGCTTGTATTTTTTGTTAAAAAGAATTGTATCAGAGAGATTATACTTGTAATCATAATTTGGGATTCGATCGTTCAAGAATAGAGTTCCGACAGTTTTTTTCTTCAATAAAAGAGGCTTTGTTTTTTTAATCTCAGAAAAAAGTGCAGGTTCAGATATGTTTTTAAGCGGATAATAAACAGAATCTTTTATATAGAGAATTTCAGAATTAATTTCAGGGAATCTTAGATCAGGTATAATTTCAATTATCTCGTCATTAGAATAATTAATTTTAGAAATATGAAATGTTTGCACATTATTTAGTCCTGCACTTGCATTAAAATAAACGTTGGAAATAATATCTATTCCGCCCTTTTGAGATTTTACTTTTTTGCTGCATGAAAAGATTATTGCAGAAAGAAAAATTAACGATGTAATTACATATAGTTTTTTCATGAATATGGTATTTATTAAAAAAGAGCGGTAAACCAAATGAATTTACCGCCCTGGAAAAAAAAAATAAAAAATGAGCGATTCGCAACACATTATATGCCTCTCGACATACTTTGTTCTCTCACATTATTCTTTTCGTGTTTTTGATCTGCCTCTAAATTTTTAATTGGCTCATTCGTATTCAAACGGTTCATTTCACCATCATATAGCTTCAAATTTCTGTCACCAGGAGATAGAACTGCTTTCCCTTGAACAACATTGTCATCATGCGTAAATTTCACTGCGACAATATTTCCCTTCTCCAAATTTTTGATAGTGTTCTCTTTATATTCCGGCTTGTCGAAAATCAATCCGGATTTTTCTGCAATCTCGGCTGTATTAACGCCGTAATTCTGATGAAAATCAGTGAATTCGTAATTTCCATACTTGTTTTTTTCCCTTTGAAAATCTAATTGTTTGAATACAAATTCCTCTTGGTTATTTTTTGGATTGACAAAGTCTATCTTTACAGATCTCCCTTCCAAAAGATTAATAGCTTCTTTAGCTGTGAAATTGTGTTCGGTATTGTTTATCCAAAATTTTTGATTAACACTCTGGCCGTTGTCTTTTTTCAGTTCAGCTTCATAGGAATTCAGAAAGACACCTCCTTTTTCAGATTTATTAAAATTAATGGTAAAGTCTACGGTATTACCTTGCATGGCTTTGTCCGAAGTTGTCTTTATTGAGAATTGCTGATCTTTTCCATTTAGCCCATTATCCAGGTCTTTGTGTAGTTTTTCCCCTTCTCCAAAACCTAAATATTTTAGCTGGGTCTGAAGATGATTGACTAAATTGAATTCCTTCTCGGGTTTTTGCGTATTTTCCATAGTAGATATTGATTGATTATTATATAAATTAATTATGTCTTTAGTATTTGAATCATAATGATTTAGTGTGTCAGGATTTTTAAGAGCTGCTGCAGCAATGTCTTTAATTTTACCCCCGATGATTTCTTGCGATTCGTTTTGAATTTTATCTTTGTAAAATTCAATTGAATTAGGGTTCTCATCTCCCGTAATGCCGTAAATTAAAGCATCTACTTTCTTCAATATTTCAGGGGTTCTTAGTATGGTTTTATATTCAAAACCTCCCATATTGGAATCAATTTGATTGTTTAATGATTGTAAATAATCTTTTTCTGAATTGAACTGTACGATCTCCCCTGTATCTTTAAAAACCAATTGTCCAACTACTTCCTTAGCCTTAGTCAAATAATGATGGGCATTGTTTTCAAAAATCATTTTCTCTCCCGAGCTTCCCCTTGCTTCCCATTCACCATCGTTGATTTTATTAGTGAGGGTAAATTCGAAACCTCCATATTTATCAATCAGAGTGTTTCCAACAACGAAGTCATTTTTTGTAGCAGTATTGTTCATATCATTAAATTTTTTTTGACTTTCATCAGAAACATAGTAAATGTCAGTATCATAATCTTTCATTTTACCTTCTACTACAAATGATTCCCACATTTTTTTCCCATTCTCACTTTTAAACAAAATAGCGTCAGTTATTAAAAGGTTTGAAAGAACAAGCCTTTTATTATAAAAATCTACCAATTCCGGAGTGATATTATTCCCATACAGAACACAACGGCTACCTCCATATTTGGATAACTTATCTACGATAAAACTTTCTTGGCCATTGTTTGGTAAAATAAATTTTCCTACAATATGAAGTTTAGAGTTAAGAACTAGCATTTCAGTTTTATCTGAGATACCAAATTTTTGTGATGTTATAAAAGCAGCGACATCCGCAGCAGACTTAACTTCTATTGGCTGAAAATTTTCTACCAATACCTGCTTTGAAAAAGAATATGCTTGGACGGATTGAAGTTGACGAGGGTTAGAAGATCTTTGTTTAAGATCTTTTAAATCTTTATCGTTAAATACTAAATATTTACCACTTCGCAGATTAATGATAATTCCATCATTGACTATTACATCAGTATTTTTAAGTGCTTTTTTAATATTTTCCAGTACCTGTAGGTCTGCCATAGAAGCTATCAAATTACCACTAGGATGGTTATGAATTAATGTAACAGAAGATGGTTGGGATTCTATTATATTTCCTATAAATAATTTAGGATCTATTGCCGCAGAATTTGAAGTCCCAGTTGAAAGATGTTGTATGAAATATCCTGCATCTTTAAAATCGTACAAAAGAAATGCGTGCTCCACAGATTCGTCTTCTAATGAACGAAAGAGCCATGCAACATCATCGTGATTTTTGATTTTTTCAGATCCAAAAAACTGAATCGAATTATTTTCAGCAAATCGCCTTTCGATTAACGCAAAATCCAGATTTTCTCCTGAATCTTGAGGTTCTCGTAATAAATTGGATCTCCGACCAGTATCATCGGGGGTAAAGAGTTTAAACGGTAATTTTTCACCTGCTGTTGTTTTAACATACTTAGTTTTTTCATCCTCTTCAAATGTGAAATTTGAATTAAGCGATATCTTTTGGGATTTTTCTGTGATTTTGAATTCATTTTCTTGATTTTTAGCATTATTAAATTTTCTTTCAAGATCTTGTCTAAATTCAATAATAGGTATCTTTGAATTGTAATCTAAAAGATATGGTTTTTCGCCTTCCCCTGCTCTAACAACAAGGCCTTCTCCATTTTTAAAATAATCGTAACCTAATTTAAGAAATTCCACATAAGAAATAGCTTCATCAATAGAAGAAAAATTCATTTTTTGAAAAGAATTTATTTCATCTTTTTCATTATACTTTGCTATTTCTATGTTGATTTCCATTATCTTATGAGATGTATAGTACACAAATTTGTGTATTAAATGCTCCAAAAGCAAACAAGATGGAGTTATGAGTGCTAAATAGTACAGAAGTGGGCTAAATAGTGCAATCGGGTTTTTTACTGATAATATTTAAAAAAGAAAGCGCCTATATTTAAATAGACGCCTCCTCACTAAAAATAAAATTTAACAAATTACAATTATCTCCCTCTACCTTTTGGACGATCTCTTTCTAAATCCTCCTGTTCGTCATCATATTCCCTAGCTTCATTTGCATCTTGATACATGTCCGGATCATTAACGTTTAGTTGAATATCTGATTTATTTTCATTTTTCATCTGTTTTTCATCAGCTGAAATACTGTTCACAGAATTAATTGCATTTGAAACAATATTAAGATCATTAGAAATTTCTTTGGCTATTTCAGGATACAAATCTATTTTTTCTTGCAGGAACTCCTTTAATTTTAGAAGTTCATTTTTATAACGCCCATTTTCTACAACATCTTTTTTTTCTGCAACTAATTTTGTAAGAATCTCAGAATTTTTAATAAAATCCAATTCACGGACAGTATTTGTATCCTTATCAAAAACAAATGCAGACTTTGTAAAATTTAATTGTGCCATCGTTTTTTCTTCATTAACATCATACTTTGAGTAAGCGTCTGAATATTGAATTTGTTTCTTACTTTCTTGTAATAGTTCAGAAATATCTTTATCTCTTTCGTATAATTTCACATCTAATCTTGAATTATTATCTTTTAATTGAAAGATAATTCTGTTTTTATCGTTGTCAGCAATAATACTGTCTCCCTGCAAAAATTTTTGAATTTCTTCAGCAGATAGTTTTTTTGTAAAAGTGTTGTCGGAATCAATAATTCCATACATTTTTAGTTCTTCTTGTGGTAAATTGTTATTTTCCATTGTATAATGCTATTAAATTATTTGCTTGTACTAAATCATTGAGGAAGTGGATTGGATTGATATATTTTCCATACTCTTTTACGGAAAAATGTAGATGTGCTCCGGTAGAACTGCCTGAATTTCCGCTTTTTCCAATAATCCACCCTCCTTTTACAAATTCTCCTGTTTTATAATAAATTTGTGATAAATGAAGAAAAGATGTTTCAAATTTACCTGAATGAAGAATTTTAATATAATTTCCGCCACCTTTAGAATCCCAGCCAGTTTCGCTAACTACACCATCTAAGACAGATCTTATAGGCTCAAAATTAGCTGCTAAATCTACTCCATTGTGCATCTTAGTAGTTCTTAAAATTGGATGTATTCTTATACCAAATTTTGAAGTTATTTGTAAATTATTATCTAAAGGCATATAAATTTTTTGAGTATAACTCGGTGTCTCTTCAATGCGATCTAATGTTTTAATTCTTGTATTTTTAGCAGTTGCAAACTGAATTTTTTCATCAATTATTTTAAGTACAGAATCTTCAACTTTTTTATAATCAAAGTTGTTTTGCTTTTTTGTCAAGCCGTATTTAATAAGCATCATTTTAAGAGAATCAACCTCTCTTTTCAGTTCTGCTTTTGAATTGAGTCGTAAAGGCCTTTTTTTTACTTTACTCTCTT
Organism: Epilithonimonas sp.; assembly: GCF_056329745.1. NCBI lineage: Bacteria > Pseudomonadati > Bacteroidota > Flavobacteriia > Flavobacteriales > Weeksellaceae > Epilithonimonas > Epilithonimonas sp. The sequence continues at coordinate 211,182 of NZ_JBWEYV010000003.1, forward strand.
TTTTTTCATCATTTTCCTTAATTTCATTTTTCTTCGCCTCCTCAAAATAATTATTTTCTTTTTTTGCTGTTGTCGTAGTATGTACTAACGTATTAAATTGTGCTGACAAATAATTAACCGTAAGGAAAAAAGATAATATCGTAATATTTCTAAATACTAATTTCATTTTTTTTTATTTTACAAATTCATTAACAATTAATTCTACTTCTTTATTGATCCTTCTGAAGTTTGTCATTAAAACTTCTGTTTTCATATCCTTTCCTGATTTATCAATAAAAGAGTAGTAATCAGGCATTTTTACATAGTTTTTTTCCTCCTTCTTTATCTCGGCTATGTTTAGATTAATTTTACCATTAATAGCAGAAGTTTTATACTCTTCAGTATCATTCTCTTCTCCCTGAGCAATCATTCCAACCATTTCTCCGGTTCTTAAAGCGGCTATCTTTCCGGCAGGAATCATAAAATCCATTTTCTCGTTTATGCTGGTTGTGGTACCTTGTTGAGATATTGATTGAGAAAATGATTTTTGTTTAATCTTACCAAACATTTTTTCCAACCAGTCAAGTGTATTTTTATCTCTAGCAGAACCAGAAAAGATGTTACCAACAATTGATGAAATAGTATCCGCAACCTCTTTTTTGTAGAATTGACGTAACTGAGGTAGTTCTTGAAGCCCTAAAATAACTGCAACCCTATTACTTCTTGCTGTCGCTACCACATTGTCTATTTTGTGTATGTAGATAGTAGGGAACTCATCAGCTATTATTCCACCTGGTAAGTTATTTTTGGAGTTTATTAATCTCAAAACTCTATTTAATACGGAGGAGTACAAAGCGGAATTAATATCTTGCGTTGCTGGATCTGAAGCCAAAATTATAGTTGATGGATTATTTCTATTTGTTATTTTAAGTTCAATTTCATCACCAGAAAATACCCAGAAACTTTCCTTTGTCACCAATCGAGACATAAAAATTTTTAATGTACCAACTTGACCTTCTAATTGGTCAAATGCCTTATTATCATATGCGGTTTTGAACGGGGATAAAAGTGAAGTTAATTCTTCATTATTAAAAAGAGTGTCAAATATTTCTTTGTAACTTCTGTTCATAAAAGAAAGTATATGTGGTAAATCCGAATATCTCCCTTTTTCATAGGTCGCAAAAAAATAAATGCAAGACGAAAGAAAGTTAATCGCTGATTGGGTAAAGAATTGATCAGCACCTCCTCCAGAACTAGCTCCACCTTTTTGCAATGAACTTACCATTGCTTCAGCCATTTCTTGAGCCTCTGCCAAAGTTCTGACATACTCTTTTTTAAAAGGATTAACTCTTTTTGACTTTTCAACATCATTAAGGTTGATGACAAAAAAATTATGTTTATATTCTTTGTCTTCCTTTTTCTTTAACAAATGGTGATAATAGGCAATTTGAGCAAGATCTGGAAATTTAAAATCGTAAATACAAAGACTGAAGCCTTTTTTTGTTAATTGTCGAATTGCTGGATTTATAATCCCGAATGATTTTCCAGATCCTGGTGTACCAATTACCATTGTGCCTCTAAATGGATTAAGATTGATCCAACCGTTATTTATTTTTTTATTCCAACGGAATAAATATGGTATATTAATAACTGTTTCATTAACCAACTTTTCTGTGTTTTGGGCAAAACTTTCTTCTTCCACATTCCATCGATCTTTTCCCATTTTTTGTTGCATTAATTTAGATATGCTATCGGCTCCAGACTGAGTAATCATTGCTCCAATGAAAGAAAAACTAAAATAAAGTATTTGGTAAAGATTGAATGGCGGAATTATTTTTAATAGACCATTGTTAGATGCTTCGTTTTGCCAAATTAAAGAAGTAAACATCAAGGTTAAACCAACTATTATAGGGAGAATGATTGATTTAACAATATCTAAATCTTTGTTTTTTTTAGCTCTAGTTCCTATGGCTACAAGAGTTATTAGAAATAACGTTGTGAATTTGGCAGTAATGTGATTTGAAAAAATTCCAAATTTTGCAAATTTCTTTAAAAATTCAGATGCGATCGGAATATCCGCCGATAAGAAACATAGGACAGAGCATTCAATAAAAACCATAAAATAGACAGCTTTTTGAAAAAAGCCATATATTTTAATTTGATGTTGTTGTTCTTGCATTTTATTTTTGTTTTAGAAAATCAATATTTCTAACAATTATTGAATATATCTTCCATAATTAGAAACTATCTGCTTTAAGTATATCTGAGTATTTTACAGTCATCTCAATTGTTCTTCCTGAAAGCTGTTCTTCGATCAAGCGAATTTTTAGAACTTTACTATTTGGATAAGTAAATTTTTTAAACACGTAAATATTTCTGTACTTTTTTCTAAATTGTTTACTATCCGACAATGAAAACAAAGGCTCTACTTGCAGACTTTGATTATTAGTAGCTTTGAAAATCTTTTTATCTTCAATTGAAAATTTGATAGTATCTATATCATACTTTAAATTCGATAGATTATTAAAAGTCATATCCAGGAAAATATAATCTTCCATCACGTAAACATTATTAAGTGTCATTGATAATTTAAGATCTTCTACTTCCCTCATGGGGTTTTTAATTTTTCTTTCTTTCAAAATATCAAGAGCGAATTTTCTAAGTTCTAAAGTTGAAAGATTAACTTTAGGATATTCTATAGGTTGCATATCCTCAGGCTGAATTTGAATGTTTGTTACTGCATCCATACCATAGTTGATATAATCTACTTTGTATTGTGCCATAAACGATTGACAAACAACAGTTATAATTCCTAGATTGGATTTATCGACCGATTTAGCCTTCATATAGCTTGAATCTTTAACATTGCTATTAGAATCAGTGATTTTAACTCTAGCAATGTTTTCCGCTGGTAAATCACCAGTTAAATTGTCTGTTGATAAATCAACAAATTGTATTGGTTCGGGTGCTATAATATGCAAACTAACGCCATCTGAAATTTTCAACTTAGGAAGGTCAATTGTTCTTGTCTCTGGTGTTTCTGTTTGTGCAAAAATTAGCGAAGCACAAAATATTAATGTATATGATAAAAAATTTCTCATGATATTGATTTTAGTATTCATTTTTTTTAAGGTCTTTTTCGTTAATTAAATAGATATAAGTGTTGTATTTTAATTTGGCTTTGTTTTTTCGAATTAGGTTAGCAATTGTCTGAGATGTTGAAGAAAATAATTGAGAAAACATTGATGAAAAGAATCCGGAATTACCGCTTTGCATTTGGGTTCCCTGTACAGAATTTTGCCCCATTTCTCTCATCATTTCTCGGAAAGTGCTTGCCGGAACATAAAGCCCTTGCATTCCATCAACATCGTAAACAGAAAGATTAATTGGAAGTATTTCACCATTGCTTAAAATTGAAACTACGTTCAGATTAACCCTTTGTAATGAAAACCCAGAGATCTGACCGTAAAGAAAGCTTCCTTTTGAAATTTTATAATTTGCGATCGTAATATCTTCAAGTAATCTAAATCTTATTCTACTTCCTAAAAATCCTTTCAAGTTTTCATCTATAACAGCTTTAATAAAAGAATCTGGTTTTTCTTTTGAAATTGAGTTAAAACTTGGATTAAGTGATGATTTATTTACCTTTAAAGTAGAATTAAGAAATTTTTCCATTCGTTCCTTATTCATTTTAAGTCTTTCTTCAGCCTTAAGATTTGCTTGGTATTCCGGATCTTTAGCTTTCTCTATAGAATCCATAACAAGCATTTGTCTTTTGAGAGTTTTAACTGGATCCTCTGGTTTTTCACTTTTATCGTGATAAGAGTTAGTATTTCTTTGGCTATAATCACCTTTGGAATTGTTGCCATTACTCCCATCATTTAGCATTCTAATTATTTCGGCAGAACGCTTATAGTCTCCATCTCCTGTGCTGTTTCTCTTTTGATTATGATTAGGAGTATAATAAGATTGTTGCAATTGTTTTTGAGCAATTTTAGCATTATCAACCGCATTCATTGAATCTATATACCTTTTTTGTTTAATACTGTATCCATCAGAATATTGCATAAGGCTGTCATTTTCTTTATCTAGTCCACCTAGCATTGTTCTTCTATCACCGTTTTCGTAAAGTTTATCATACGCTTCATTTTTTGATAAAATTGAATCTTGCGTTCCTCCTAGAGATAAATTAAGTTCCTCAGTTCTTGGAGCTTTATTTTTATCAGATGCAGATAAATAATCAGAAAAGAGAAAGGCTAGAAGTAAAACTCCTGGTAGCATTATCAAGGGTAAAATGTACTTTTTTTGTTTAAAATTTATTTTTTTAATTTCCATTTTGCAGAGTTTGGTATTGGTTATATAGATATTCTATTCTAAGGCTGTCAGACTGTGACAATTTTTCATTTTCACGTTTTGTTTTAAGCTTTTCCAGTTCGGTAACAATAATTCTCATTTGGGATAATTTCTTGTCTCTTTTAGCTTTCTCAACTTCAATTTTTTCATCACTTTTTGAAAAAACCATTGGAATTTGCAAACCCTTTGTTTGGGTTGGTGGAAAGAATATGAAGTTAACTACCGAAATAGTAAAGCAGATTATTATTGCTGCAAAGGAATACTTGTAAAATTCTTTCGGATGCTGAAATAGCCATTCTTTGTAAAATGCTATTTTTTGTTTTAAAACACTAAAGTCCATCATGATCTACTGTTTATTTTGATTTACTTTTTCAGAATTATCTAATATTCTCCAATTCATCAACATGACTCCATGCGGATTATTAGGTGTTCTCGGGATATCTTTGAAATACCCTTCAGTAATCAAGTTCCTAATAATGAGCGAAGTTTTCCTATTTATCATTTGACTTCCATAGAATACAAACTTTTTCTTTTGTTCATCAATTTTGATTGAATCAGTTTTTATAGAAACCAAGCTATTTGAAGAAATAATTTGGTTGTAAAATCCACTTTCTTTCAGATTGACATATTCTTTTTTTCCAGAATCATCAATTAAATAAAGTGCCTTTTCAACATTAATTTTTATATACTCGTCATCAGGGGCAAGTGTAAAGAAAAGGCGATGGAAAAGTTCAATTTGAGCTTTATATTCTACAGGTCTGTTAAGGGTTTCATCAACTTGCTTTACCAGAACCGGCACTCCGTTATCAATAACATAAATACTTTTCCGTGAATTTTCTACAAGAGAATACGCAAATACAAACCCAGCGATTACTATAAATACAGCAAATACAATAGCCGCAATAGCTACTCTTTTGTTGATGTTGATTCTTTTTTCAATATTTTTTACTAGCATTTTTATTTTTTTAATTGTTTAATTGTTTATCTAATTTTTTTGGCAATTTCTTTTGCTGCTTCTGAAGCAGCCGCACTTCCACCTGATGCTGAAGCTTTAAGGGCTACCTTTCTAGCACTTATTACATTTCCCACAGCTTTACTGGCAGCAGATTTTCCTTTACTCATAATTCCTGCTCCTCCGGCAGTTACTATAGAATCAGCTATAGAAGGAACTAGAAACATTGATAAACCACATACTAAATATGCGACTACTGTAAATCCGGCAGATGTAATAAATCCTTGCCCCGAAACAAAGTTTACTAAAAGTGCTTGATTAACATCTCCTACGTTATTTTCAACAATAGCTGTAAGCCGATCAATTTGCATATCGTATGATGCTTGAATCATTTGTTGTCCAATATTGACAATCACATAGGCGATAAATGAGTATAGATTAATGTTTATGAATTTTGCAACCCAATTTTGAAGTGAATTTTCAAATCCAGGTATTAGCGACATGCCAACAGCAATGGGTCCTAACATAATTAGTACATAACTCCATATTTTTTGCATGATAAATATGAGATATACACATACTCGATACACCCATAACGAGACTGAATTCATAGTAGATCCAATTACATATTGCATCTGATAACTCATACGAAGTTGAAATTGTTCTATAGGAACCAATAACTTATCAATACTATCAGAAACAGCATCAATTATTTTATCATACCATTTTTGGTTTGCAACTTTATCCTTTGCATTTTGTTCGGCTACTGTATTTACTACTTTATCAATCATTTGATTTTGCAAGTCGAAAACTTTTACTCTCTTGATTTCGGTTTCTCGTTCAATAGAATTGAAAATTGCCTCACCTGGTGTCGCTAATGCCTCAAAAGGTGCTTGAATTAGACTTACAAAACCTCCCCAGTTACTTAAAATTAGTGCAACTATTACTGGTCTAATCATTGGTGTGACTTCCCAAGCTCTAGCCCCTTCTTGCATTTGCCAACCTAGATATCCTAAATACATCATTGCTCCAAAAGCTCCAATTGCTCTACCAACCATCGCCACTTTAGCTGCCTCAAGATTTACATTCGTATCTATTTTAGAAAATGCATCCATAAACCACTTTTCCAATCCACCATCTCCCGTCATAAACTGTAGAAAACTCTCCGATGACTGGCTATTATTCTGCCCAAAAATTAACATTGGTATGAGGCATACTGCTAAGAGTACTGTAAAAATTATAATTTTTTTCATATTAAAATTGATGTTTATACTTGTCCATAATTTGAATTACTATCTCCTTATCTCCCGACATTCTGTGATTACCTGTACTGAAATTTTCTTTATGACTCTTAACTTTTGCAAGTAAATCTTTGTATTGTTGGAAAATATTTCCTTTATTCTCAAAGTCTTTAATTTTAGCTTGAAATGATCTCCATTCTTTAAGAATATCATGATACATTAAAAATCTTTTTCCTCTAGGCATATCCATTGTTCTTGCTTGATTATATTTATCTTTTAAAATATCTAATCGTTCTTTTAGAAGTGGAATACTCCCAGAAATTGTTAAGCTTTCATATACCTTCTGGTTAGGAAATCCCCAATCAAGATATGATTGTGGGTTTTCAGGAAAATCTTTCAATGGTTTCAGCATTCTTTTGTAATAAAGTAACCAAAGTGGATCTGCATCAACTGTTGCAGATGTCCAGTGAGCTAAATCTTGAATACTTCTTTTTTGTAAACTATCTGCATGAATCAAAATGTTCTCGGTTTGCTTTTTTTGTAATTCTGCCAGAGCTAATCTTTGAGTTTCTTCACCTCCAATTCTTAAAGGCCGGATATCCGGACCATTTTTATAATCCTTATTTCTCGATGGCGCCCACATTCCCCAAACTGTTGCATATGCAAAATTTGTTTGTATACCAAGAACATATTTAGGATATGGCCTCCAGTCACCCCATGCCTCAAAAGTGTTTCGTTTGTAATGTGCTACAATTGCAGGATCGTTTAGTCTTTTAATGCTTTGACTAAAGCTACTTGTAGCAATGAGTATTGTGGATAAGACAAATATTTTTAAATGTAATTTCATTATTTTAAATTTTAAAAAATCCAGTTCCATTTTTGAATAATATCTCTTACAATGGTTTTATCCATGTTTATGTAATCCCTTATAAAAGGTATCTGATAGATGTATGGTTTATCTTTTGATTCTCCTAACAGTAACTTAATGTAGATTAAATCACCTAATATGATATTTGACTTAACTCTAATTACATCAATAAGCCCTGCTCTATCCGAAGGATCCATAAGAAAGTCACTACCTTCTCTAAGAACTTCCTCAACCAATTGCTTTTTAAGTTGAATTAGTTGTTTTACTATATCAGCGTAATACTGGTATAGTAAAACAGCAAACTCGGGCTTTTTAACAGTATAGGATAGGACAATGGATGCTGTTTGACCTATTTCTTCAAATCTTTTATAGATATAGAAAAGTTGTTTTCCTTGGAGCAATGCAGAATTCACATTATAAAGATTATTATAAATAAATCCTTGTATTGCAACAATTTGTGCAACTTTTTGATTTACCTTATCATACATTTCTCTTTGCTTTTCATAAGAATTCAACAGCGATTGATTCGATGCTAATCTAACTGTCTGGTTTTTTGTTATTTGTGCCAGTAATAATTCATTAAAAACAACATCCTGACATTTGTAAGAAGAAGAAGCGAAAAGAAAAAAGGATACAATTAGTAAAAACTTTTTCATATTTAAAATTTTACATTTTTAATGATTTCACCTACAATAGCTTTATCTTGATTAACCCAGTTTATAACAGTATTTTTTTTCCATTGTAAAGCATTTTTTGTTTGCCATACTTGAAAATATATACTGTAGGCAATATCTTTAATCCTTCTCAACTCATCTAAAGCGTAATCAAGAAGAATCTTTCTTTCCGCTTTTTCCATTTGATTAATGGCTCCATAAGAGAGAACAATACCAGCTATATATCTTACGATCATTTGTACTTCATCAGCAAAATTGACTTGTGATCCTAAAATTATTGGAACCAGGTAAGGCGTTTCATTAATTATGGCTATTGTTTTATTTTGATAATCTGCTATTTGTTGGGACTCAAGAAAGATTGCATAACCCGTAGGAACTGATTGAAGCGCAAAATCAACAAATCGTAACCTTTCTTGCACTTTTTTAGTAGTGTCTTTAAAGTCCTTCCATAATCCCTTGTTGATAGTTTCTGTCCCAGTATTAGTTGACTGTTTATTTTTCATCTCTTTCTGCCTTTCATTTTCCTGCATACTATGACGTATCTCTTGATTCATCATTGGAAAGCTTACATTCTCCTGTTCCCAAGGTGGTGGTGTATGCCCACCAGAAGAAGAAAATATGATAACTGAAAAAAGTAGAATAACACTATAAATAAATTGCCTTCTCATATCTATTATTTAAAATGATCCTTTATATTTTTGCATAATATTTTGAACTATGCTTTTGTCAGTATTGATATATCCTTGAAAGGGATTGATTGATCTCCAAAACCCAACATCTATTGCTCTTTGAATAGTATACTTAATGCTATAAATCCATAGTTCCAGAGATTTAACTTTTTCATGTATAGCAAGCAATAATTTATAACGATCGCCCGCTGTTGCTAAATTTAATTCTCCTGGCTTGAGGAGTTGGGATATTTCAGTTGTTAATTCTACACCAGTTTGATAAACCTTTTCAGTTGACTTAGCACCAAAAACGGCATACTGAGGTTTATCTTTAACAAGTACAGTTACCTGCTTAGCATATTCCAAACATCTATTGACATCAGCATAGATGTTCATTACTTGAATACCATTAGAGACAGTACCACTTACTTCAGTCAAACCTTTAAGTACCTTTTCTTGAATTGCATTTGCTGCAATCATCTGCGTTGCAACGAATGCTTGTGCTTGTTGCAATTTTGTTTGTTGCTCAATTGTTTTATTTTGCGCTGATTCCAATTGATCAGCTGCAACTTTCATTGCTAAAGTGGTCGTTATATCTATGTAAGTGTTTTGAGAGTAGACCAGAGAACCCATTGCAATAAAAAAAAATAAACTACATTTTTTCATATTAAGATATTTTAGAATTCAAGAATTCGGCAAAAGACATTTGTTTATCAGACATTTCTGTATCAATAATTTTGAAGATATTTTTACCAGGATGTTTACTTTTGAAATTCCAATAAAATCTCATTACTTCGGAAGTTAAGGGCATTTTATTCAAATTAATTAGAGAAACCATGTTTCCTATATTATCGTTGAATCTTTTCAAATCTTTGACAAAATGTTCCAATGCTGAATCATAATTCCCATACTTAGAAACATAAAATTGTACAGCTCTTTTTTCAGGTTTTTCTGTTGTGTACGTTAGATATTGCTCAAGTGAAACTTCATTCCCATAAACTTCTCCTTTTGATCCTCTCTTTAGATAAAACTCTTTAAATCGACTTCTTCCAAATTTGTTATTCAAATTGTTTATCGTAAAAATCTTATTCTGTTCTACTTTGTTAAGCGACAAAATTTCTGCGATTTCTTCGAAGTTGTCTTTAAATTTCGTTTGGTCAAGAAGGATAAATGTATCAGAATTATTAATGATTGAATCTTTAACAACCTTATTTCCTAGAATATCCCCAAGTTCCTGTGTTACCACCATAGCCTCGCCCCAAAACTTTCTGACGGTCTTATATAGGTATAGAATATAACCAGCCATTAGTGGTGATGCAATTGCTTTCCATGCTTCTTCAATGATTAGTGCTTTTCTGCGATCTTCCCTTAACCTCATTTTTTGAATAAAAGTATCCATGATAATTAATGTTACAATTGGAAAAAGGGTTGGATTATCTTTAACATTATCGATTTCAAAGACGATAAAAGGTTCATAAAATAATGTATTGTCAGCACTTTCATTAAGAATAGTATCATATCTACCTCCTTTATAAAAATCCTTTAAAATTTTAAATAAAATCCTAGCATTAAATTCATCTTCTCTTATTGGTTCTTCTTTGTGACTAAGATAAATCGGAAGAAATTTTTTAGCATATTCATAAAATCCATTAAAGGATAACTCGGTTGCTGGAAGCTTTTCTGCTAATGAAATTACTCGCTTAATAAGTGCAAATCTGAAATCTTCATTATCTTCATCATTATTAGGGTTTATTTTTCTAACTATATCTTTTTGAGAAATAAGAATAAGATGATTTAAATTATATTCAGTTCTCTTTTCATCATCAGATAATGTTCTGTACGCATTATGAATACTATGATAAAGTTCTGCATCATAATCTGGATTGTTAATGTTGTGATCCGGATGATATTCCAAAAGCAATTTTCTTCCTTTTCTTTTAATTTCGTCAGTTGTGCTATCAAAAGGTATATTCAGAATATCGTAGTAAGTTTTATATTCGGCAGTTTTCCTGTAAATATCGTCCTCAATATCTGATGAGTTAATATCAAACTTATCAAGATAAAGCAGAAGTTCTTCATTCGTTTTGTTCTCATACCATTTTTTTCCAGAATTGAAAAAAGCATGATAGTAAGATAAAAGCAAACTGTCTAGAGTTGTTTTTTCAACCTTGGACATTTCCGAGTTTGGCCCTTTCCAAATAAGATAAATTAGATTGCTCAAGAAATCAATTTTTTCTATATTCAGTTCATGTTCCTTCATTTGAAAAGGATTCATTGTGATCGGATTTTCTTCGGTGTATTGAATATATCTACCCCCTTTATACTTACATGTTCCTGAATAAGAGTCGCCAGTATCCACAATTACCACATCATAATTATAGGTAAGATATTGCTCAACTATGTTATTCATCAAAAATGATTTTCCAGATCCACTCGGACCCAAGACAAACTTATTCCTGTTGTTTATCCTTCCTGTGTTCATTGGAAGATCAGCTGGATCTATCTTTAATGGCACCCCCTGTCTGTCTGTAAATCGAAGGAAAAAATTAGATTCTTCATTTACAGGGTAACTCTCTTTAAAAAAAAAACAAACCGCAGCTTCACTCGTGGTTGAAAATAAATCGTATGTTCTAAGTTCCGTAGCATTACCAGGAAGGCAACAGCGAAAAAGTTCTAATTGATTATATCCGTTTTGAGAAACTATTATTCCCTTTGTGAATAATTTATTTTCAATCATTGATTCTGTTTCCTCAAAATCTTCCAAGTTAGAAGCAGAAAAGCAGATGGAAAAATGTGCATCAACAATTAATTGTCCATCCATCGCAATATTAGCAAGTAATGTATCGATTTCGGCTGCTACAATGATATTTGCAGGTGAATTACTTCCTGCCCCTTCATGTTTCCTTTTTTTCTTGTCCAGTTCCCTTTGTTTCGCAGCTTGCGGAGGAATGTTGATAATCTGATTGTAAACTACAGTTTCATACTTTTCAAGTTCATTGATGAAAGTAAAATTATCAACCGCTGTTTCTGAGGCCGCTCCGTTACCACCCATCATAGTATAAGTGTCAATTTCCGATGGCAATTCAATTTTTTCAACATCAATTAATGGAATTGTTTTAACATAGTTTTTACCAATGTTTAGGTATTCCGGAGATCCTTTTATATTGTTGTAAATTGGAACATCGCTAAATTTCATTGATAAAATTCCTCGAATATAATATTCGAAGTCTTTTTCCATTAAGTATTTTGGGTCACAACCGTTTTGCGCTAAAAGAATAAAAATTTTCTGCGCTTTATCTACTAGTTTTTTAAAGTTCTTTTCAGAAAATTTAAAACTTTTCTTTTTGGAATGATCTACTATTTCGGAAAAAAGTAAAATCGTATCAATAGTCTTGAACATTCTTCCTTCAAAATGCTCAGAATACTTTTGTTGTAAAAATTCCCTAGAAGGCTCAGTTGTATACTTCTTTCTGCTAAAAATATCTAATTTTTGTATGCTATGATTTTCACCTGCAATAGCTATCACTTGATTAAGCAATGTGTGAAATTCTAGATAACTATCTGGATCTGCTGAATATTGTTCAACATTATTTTTGATTTTAATGCCTATAATTGGTTGTCCATATTGACCCCATAAAACATCAAAATTCCAATTTTGCTCAGTACCATTATCATAACCTATAAAGGGTATATCAAATTCTATCTTTTTTTTCATTTTTAAGAATGTTTTGTAGTTTGGTGTTTTTAAATCGCCTAGGCATAATGTAGATTACATTCTTTGTTTTAGTTTTGCTGTATAATCCTTTGGTATCTTGCATCTTGAAAATCCACCATATTCCTCCTCCGGTAATTGCAGCTCCCAATAAAATTCCCATAATTCCCACTAAGGTGTTAAGAATCGCAATTAAAACAAATCCTCCTGCTATAGTCCCTAAAGCATAGTATATGTACTTATCCTTTAGTCCGAAAAAAACAAGGGGCTTTTTTAGCCCCTTATAAAGTTTAAAACTCATTTTATCCAGGGAAAATAGCCTCAATAAAAGTTGGCACAATAGTCAAAAAGATAGCAGCACCTCCCCATCCAATAATTTCCTTATTGATATCTTGATCTCCATTCGTCCATTTGTTGTAAATTCTTACACCACCTACAATCCCAACAATTACAGCAATTGCATAAATCAAGGTTTTAAGACCTGTTAAGTAACCCCGAATTGTACTTCCCGCGGTACCTAAGGCTGAACCTCCACCTGTTGCGTAAACATCTTGAATTGTAAAAAGCACCAATGCAAGCATTAGCATTTTGCCAGGTGTAAAAACTTTGCTGAAGCTTTTCAGAGTTTTTTTGGCATTGAATTTCACTTTGTTGAATTTTTCATTCATAATAAAAAAAATTTAAATTGGTTAATAAATATGTACTAAACTAAATTGTATGTTTTAAAACCATCCCTGTTGGCGACCAATTGAATTTTAGTCTCTGCTTCGTTGAGCATCTTCTTGATATCAATCTTTTTTTTCTTCTGCAATGAGTTTGCTGAAGTAGATGATGAACCGTCATTTTCCTCTTGCTTTGGATTGGGATTAGTATTTTGATCTCTTTCAAAATATTCCAGTTCTTGTTCAGCTTCAAACGATTCTCTCCACCTTTCCAGATCTGGTTCCCTATCCACTGTATTCTCTACATAAACTTCCCTTTTTTGGAAAGACTGCGGCATATTTAGATTTTCGACATCATCAATTTGAACTTTAGATGGAGTATTTTGATTTTCATCAACAATACCTAAGGAATATTCCTGAACTTCATCTTTACCTGATACTTTTTCTTTAGTCAAAAAACCATCATAGATGATATTTCCAGCATAGTATATAAAATACGCTACCGAAATGATTACATAAATGTTATTCATTATTTATAAAGGGTTTGATTATCTTTTAATTCTAGCAGTTCAGCACTAATTTTTCTAAATTCCTGTTTTCCCAGAGCATATCTTAAAGCCAAATCCATAACTTCATTAATACTAACATTGAATGTTTCGAACTTGCCTAGCTCAATATGAATCGCCTTATCTATCATAATTGTTTTAGGCCTCCGATCATCTTTGTACATTTCCCAGTCGAATGGAAATCTATTAATATTGATGTCGTTGTATTTTCTCTCTAAGACTATATTAAAGGGTAATTTGAAGTGTTTCATTAATGTAATCTATGATTTCTTTAAATGGTCGTTTAACAGCAAATTTTTGTTCATAAGTCAATTTCCTGGTATTGATCGTTTGTAAAACATTTCTTTTGTAAACAGGGTTTACAAGAAGGTTCCCATATTTTGAAATTTCATCATCCATATCTTTTTGATTTGGATAATTAAATCCTTTATCAAACTTACTTCTGATAAAAATTCGTTCTGCCTCGCTTTCAAGCATTCCTAAAAGCTCAATAAATACTAATGTTGATTTTGCCGAAACATCGCTATATTCGAAGGGTATAATGATAAAATCACTGTAACCTAATAAGGATGAATATCTATCGTCCAATGTACCAGCCAAATCAAAGAGGAAAATATCCTCACTTTCTTTAAGTTTAATAACTACTTCAGCATCTACAAAATCTTCTTCTTTACTCTCATCAACTACTTCTACATTATAAAGCTTTGGTAGATCTAACATTTCATCTTCCTCCCACTTGTGAAAAAAAGATTTTTGATAGTCAAAATCATATACATGTATTTTCCGATCTGTAATTGAGGTTAGATAATTAGCAAATGCTATTGCTAGTGTAGTTTTACCTGTTCCTCCTTTTTGTGTTGCGAATGTGATTAACATAATTTTTAATTTTATTTTATTTTTTCCTTTTCCTTTTCTTCTTTAACAAATCATCTTCAGCCGGATCTTTAGCTGATGGTGAATTTCTACCAACAGTATTTGAAACTTCTTCAACTATTTCTAGTATTTTGATAATTTTGTTTTCATCTTTACTTTCTATTCCTAAAATGCTATCATGGAAACTTTTATACATCTTTTGACCTAGCACTTTTTCAAGGTCATCGATGAAATGATTTCCAAAATGAATAACATGAAATCTTCCATCATTTGATTGAAAAATTTCCGCACGCTCGCTTTTTAACTGACCAGCTTTGACAATATCTTTTGTGTCATTTTTTATTTCATTCCAGATATCTTTACTCTTCCGTGCTTTATTCTCAAATAGCATAAATCCTTGGATTTCTGACGAAAGTTGTTTTTTGTTTAAAAACTCTAACAGTACTTGCTTTTTAGTATCAGTAGCAATGTTAAAATCCTTTAAACTTTCAAAAGTTTTTTTTTCAATAACGCTGCTCGTAAAATCAAAAACATCGTTCATTTTCATTATCTCACTTCCTTTAAAAACTTTTCCCGTATGATTATCAATTAAAGAATAGCCAAAAGGTTGAAATTCATTCTTGTGATGAAATACGATGTCAATTCCAAACATTTTGCGCATCTTCTGCTGAAGTTCACTTTCAAATTCAATCTTAGGTTTCCACTCATCGGAGTTTTTTTCTTCCGGCAACATTCTCTCTTGATGCCTTCTATCTTCAACCTTAAAAACCTTATTGGAATAAACTTCTTTATATTTTGTCAATATTGCCTTGATTTGCTTTTCTCTTAAAGTTTTTCTTTCATTGTCAAATACTAAATGATTTCCTGAAAATGATCTTTGTAAAACACCGTTTTTTAAAACATCAAATTTGTTTTCATCTAGTTTATTTGGTATCATCTTAAAGCCATTTCTTTCAAGTAGTATTTCTAATTGTCTTACATTGCTAATTTTGAAATTCATCAATTTTTCAAGTAAAGCATGGAGATCTTCTCCATATAAATTAAGCATGACTTTGGATAAGGCTTTCTGTGATTTGAGCTTCTCAAAGCTATCGTTGATCTTCTTTCCACTTCCTTTATCTACTCGTGTTGAAACAATATGCACATGGTTATTCTCAGTATCATTATGAAAAACTACTATGAATGGTTGTTTTCCGTAACCCATTTCTTCCATGAAATTTCTCGCTATTTCGGATAATTCTTCTTTAGTGTGTTCTCTAAACTTGGTAGAAATAACTGCATGGAATTGTGGCTTTTTAACTTTCTCATTTTTCGAAACGGAGGCTAAATAGTTTTTTACATCTTCCTTGGGGCTGTCCTGGTTAATTGATTCAGGAAAATTATTCATAGAAATCAATTCTCCTTTTCCTTCTTCTATTTTTTTGTCGTTATAATTGACACCTGGAAAGTCGGAACCTGCGGCAGCATTAATTTTTACAATCATTTAGAAAGCATTACTAATATTTGCATGAAAATTTTTTTTTGCTCGTCCTTCAATCTGATAACCTCTTTTAAATTATCATTGAAATTTTTCAATTCATTTTCAGAAATGAATTTCTGACCGTTAGCAATCCTTGCAAATTGATTAATGTTATTTTCTACTTTTGCAAACTTGTTTTCTTGTTTTTCAATGAACGCCAGTACCTTTCGTCTTTCACTGTCTAAAATTCTATTTTCAACAGAATCTAAGATTAGTTGTGTGAGTGATACCTGTCTTTTTTTACAGAGTTCCTTCCAAGAATTTTTACGATCCTTTTCAATTCTGAATTTTATCATTGCTGATTTATTCTCCATTTCGATGTTGTAAAAACCTGTTATTTGAACGCTATATTGCTGATTTGGGAGCTAAATTGAATACTTTGTTTTGTTTTTACAAGGTTTTGATAAGGTGACGGGCTAAATAGTGCAGGAGTGGGCTAAATAGTGCAATACTTTTGATTTTTAATTTTTTGTTTCAAGTGTTAAAAGCATATATGAATAGATGTGGATAATATTATAGTTGGCGCAATAAGATATTTTGAAAAATCTCCCATTAAAAAAAAAACGAGTCCCGAAGTTTTTTCCCCTTTTGAAAAAAGGCAAGATTGTACTTTGTACCCAGAAAATTCAGTAGAATTTTGTGGGTACAAAGACACATCTTGCTAATAAGCACTGCTGTTTTTTGGGAGAACTCTCTTAAAAATTTAATGAAAAATAGGAGAGGAGTATATCTAATTGATTATCAGATAGGATTATTTGTAAATTAAACATTACTACTCATTAAAAACTAAATTTTAACCGAAAAATTAAGTAGATTTTGCAGAAAAAAAAATGGAAAATTTCAAGCTTGATATTTTGATAAAATTGTAAATATCGGATTATCAAAGTAATAAGAAAGAAACACTGTGCTTTTTTTTGCAGGTTTAAATTATAGACCATGTATTATATTTTACAGGTTTGCCTCAAACCATACATTATATTTTACAGGTGCAAAAGTTTCTTAACCTTGATGGATATTTTGCAGGTGGTGGGTATTGAACCTTTGCATATTTTTTGCAGGTCGGGTTCTGAACCTTGATGGATATTTTG